>NZ_JBGUAX010000004.1:300000-507926 GCF_041821065.1 Egicoccus sp. AB-alg2
CACGATCGCCGGCGCGCCGGTGGCGGACGGGGTCGTCACGGTGGTGGCCTCGGCGGCGGACATTGGCGGCTCGGCGGGGGACGGGAACGTGCCACGGCGGCAACGTCGGGAGGCGACGACCGGCACCGTCGCACGGCATGGCAGTCAGTGTCAAGTGGCATTCTGTGACAGCGATGCTAGGGTGCCGGTATGGACGCCCACCTCCCCAGCACCGACCTCGCCGCCGACGAATCCGCCAGCAGCGACCGCCGCCAGCGCAACCGGCGGCGCACCCGCCGGGCGCTGATCGACGCCGCCCTCGACCTGTGCGTGCGCGACGGCTTCGACGCCGTGTCCGTGGAGCGGATCGCCGACGCGGCCGGCGTGTCGCCACGGACGTTCTTCCGCTACTTCCCGACCAAGGACGAGGTCCTCTTCGCCGACTACGAGCAGGAGTTCGACGTCTGGTCGCAGATCACCGCGAACCCCCGGGCGGGCGAGACGCTGCTGGACACGATCCGGCGCGGCACCCACCAGGTCGCGGCCGACTACCTCGACCGCCAGGCGCACTGGGACCGGTGGTTCGACCTGGTCCGGGGCGATCCGCGGCTGCAGCGACGCTTCCTCGAGTCGCGCGCGCGGCTGCAGGTCCGGGCCGCGGCGGCCATCGCTGGGCTCCTCGGCCTCGACGTCAGCCGCGACCCGCGCCCGCTGGCGATCGCGGCGGCCGCCATGGCCGTCACCGACGCCGCCATCCGCCGCTGGGACGCCGACGGCCGCACCCGCCCGCGGGGTGAGGTGGTCGACGAGGCGCTCGACGCGCTGCTCGACCTCAACCCGCTGCTGGCTGCGCCGGTCCGGGCGCCGAGCGACGGAGCACGGTGAGCTCGCGGTCGAGCACCTCCAGCGTGTGCCCGAGCCGTTCCTGCGTCGTCCGCAGGTTGCCCAGCGCCAGCCGCAGCACGTAGCGGCCCCGCAGTTCGGTGTGCGACAGGTACGCCTCGCCGCCGGCGTTGACGCGCGCGAGCCAGCCGCGGTTGAGCTCGCGCAGTTCGTCCTCGTCGGCGCCGGCGAACCACGACGGCGCCGCACGGAAGCAGACCGTCGACAGGGGCGTGGGCGCCATCAGCTCCAGATCGGGGTGGTCCGCGACCCACGCCGCGACCTGGCGTGCCTGCGCGACGTGGTCGCGGATGCGCGCCGCCAAGCCGTCCGCGCCGAAGTAGCGGATCACCAGCCACAGCTTGAGCGCCCGGAAGCGGCGGCCCAGCTGCACGCCCCAGTCCATGTAGTCGGTCACGCCCTCGTCGTCGGTCGTCAGGTACTCCGGGACCAGGCTGAACGCGCGGGTGAGCAGCTGCGGGTCGCGAACGAACAACGCCGAGCAGTCGATCGGCGTGAACAGCCACTTGTGCGGGTTCGTGACGAACGAGTCCGCACGGTCGACCCCGTCGAGGACGTGGCGCAGCTCGGGGCAGATGGCCGCCATGCCGCCGTAGGCGCCGTCGACGTGCAGCCACAGCGGATGGCCGAGCTCCTCGACGAGGCGGTCGCGCAGGTCCGCGATGGCCGGGACCGGGTCGATCGAGGTCGTCGAGGTGCTGCCGACGGTCGGGACGATCGCGATCGGCCGGTACCCGAACCGCACGTCCTCGCGGATGGCCTCTTCCAGCGCCGTGACGTCCATGCGGAAGACGTCGTCGACCGGCACGGTGCGGACACCGTCGCGACCGAGCCCGAGGGTGATCGCGGCCTTCTCCACCGAGGAGTGGGCGTGCTCGGAGGTGTAGACGCGCAACAGGGGCACGTCGGGGCGCCCGGCCAGGCCACGCTGTCGGATGTCGAGGTCGGCCTGCTCACGGGCGGCCGCGAGCCCGAGCAGCGTCGACATCGAGGCGGTGTCGCTGATGATCCCCCGGAAGTCCCCGGACAGCCCGAGCAGCTGCCGCAGCCAGTCCAGCGTCAGCTCCTCCAGCTCGGTTGCCGACGGCGAGGTGCGCCACAGCATGCCGTTGACGTTCAGGGCCGCGGTCAGGGCCTCGCCGAGGATGCCCGGCCCGGAGCCCGTGATCGCGAAGTAGGCGTGGAAGGCCGGGTGGTTCCAGTGCGTGATGCCGGGCAGCAGGACCGCGTCCAGGTCCGCCAGCGCGTCCGCGAACGGCTCGGGAGCGGCCGGCGGGGCGGCGGGCAGGGCCGCGCGTACCTCTCCGGGGCGCACCTGGGCCAGCACCGGCCGGTCCCCGACGCCGGCCAGGTAGTCGGCGATCCACTCCACGACCTCGTGGCCGTGGCGGCGAAAGGCCTCCGCGTCCATGTCGCCGAGGCCGAGCTGGGCGGGGTCCAGGGATCCGTCCCGGTCGGCGGCGCTCACGGGCTGTCGCCCGTCTCCGCGCCGCCCCCGTCGGGATCGGCGGGCGGCTCGGGCTCCGTCGGCGGCTCGGTCGGCTGCGGCTGCGTCGTCGGCTCCGGCGACGGCTCCGGCTCGGCCGTCTCCTGCGGCGGCGGAGGTGCCGAGGTGGGCGAGGGCGCCGGTGCCGTCGTGGCGGTCGTGGTCGGGGTGGGCGTCGGCGTCGCGGTGGCCGTCGGCTCGGGCTCCGCCGTCGGCTCGGCCTCGACGGTCGGCTCCTGCGGCGCGGCAGGTTCGGCCGCGTCGTCGGACACGCTGGGGAACGTGAAGGTCGGCGTGGGCTGGACGTCGTCCTCCGGCTCCACCTCGACGGCGGCCTCGTCCACGATCGGGTGGGCCCGCAACTCCTCGGTCGCGCGTTCCGGCGTCTCACCCGCCAGCACGACCAGCGTCGGGACCAGCGCCGCGAGGGCCACCAGGCAGGCGACCAGCGCCACCCGGCGCAGGCCGGTTCGCTGCGGCCGCCGGCGTCCCGGCCAGGCGGCGACGAGGCTGGCCCAGATCGCGTCCCGCTCCTCTTCGCGCAGCGGGACGATCGGGTCCGGGACCGTCTCCACGCCGGCGATGTCGAGCAGCCACGTGCGCACGGGGACGTCGGGGTCCATGCCCGGCAGCTCGGCCAGGGCGGTCATGAACACGTCGCGCGTGGCCACGATCGGGTCGGGCGCGTCGGCGACGGCACTGCGCACGGCCGGACCGTGACGGTGGAGCAGCACGGCGAAGGCCGGGGCCCACCCGGCCTGGGCTGACGCCATCAGTTCCGCGTCGGTGCGGTCGCCGTAGCGCACGGTGGCTCCCGGACGTCGATGGCCGCGAGCGTACCGCCGGACGGACACCGTCTGGTGCTGGCGTGCCCGTCCGCGACCGAGCGCACGCGCCGGGTGCCTAGGCTGCCGGCGCCGCTCCCGGCGGGTCGCGACGAGGAGGCAGGGCGGTATGGAGGATCCCGGCACCCGGCTGGCGTTCGACCCGATCGCCGAGGCCGAACGCAACTGGCGGGCGCACGGCTGGCCGGCCCCCGCGGCGATGGCCGCCGTGACCTCGATCACCCGTGCCCACCAGATCCTGCTGCGCCGCGTCGACGAGGTGCTGCGTCCGCTCGGACTGACGTTCGCCCGCTACGAGGCGCTCGTGCTGCTGCACTTCTCCCGCGAAGGGGAGCTGCCGCTGGGCAAGATGGGGGCGCGGCTGCAGGTGCATCCGGCGTCGGTGACCAACGCCGTGGACCGCCTGGAAGCGGCGGGCTACGTCCGCCGCGCGGCGCACCCGACCGACGGCCGTACGACGCTGGCGAGGATCACCCCGACCGGTCGCGAGGTGGTGGAGACGGCGACGGCCGCACTCGGCGAGATCCGCTTCGGGGCCGCCGGCCTGGACGACGCGGCCGCCGCGCGGGTCACGGACGAGCTGCGGGCCATGCGCGAGGCCGCCGGCGACTTCTGACCAGCCTGCCGGGACCGGCGTCGGGTGGCGGAAGCTTTGACGTCCAAGTACTTTTCCCTCGGAGCCCCCGGGAGGAGCCGTCGATGTCGTGGCAGGAGCAGTACGAGCGCTGGAAGTCGGCCTACGAGCGGGCCGGTGAGCGCGACGCCGATTTCACGACGCTGTCCGGCATCCCACTCGAGCCGCTGTACGGCCCGCACAACGTGTCCCTCGACCCCGAACGCATCGGGTACCCGGGCGCCTTCCCCTACACCCGCGGCGTGTACGCCTCGATGTACCGGACCCGCCCCTGGACGATCCGGCAGTTCGCCGGCTTCGCGGACCCGGGGGAGACCAACAAGCGGTTCCACGACCTGGTCCAGGGGGGCCAGCACGGCCTGTCGGTCGCATTCGACATGCCGACGCTGATGGGGCTGGACTCCGACGACCCCCGCTCCGAGGGCGAGGTCGGTCACTGCGGGGTCGCGATCGACACCGTCGCCGACATGGACCGGCTCTTCGACGGCCTGCCGCTGGGCGAACTGACCACGTCAATGACCATCAACGCGCCCGCGGTCACCTTGTTCTGCATGTACGCGGTCGCGGCCGAGCGGCAGGGCTGGAGCCTCGCCGACCTCGGCGGGACCCTGCAGACCGACATCCTGAAGGAGTACATCGCGCAGAAGGAGTGGCTCTTCCCGCCCGAGCCCCACCTGCGCCTGATCGGCGACCTGGTCGAGTTCTGCACGCGCGAGGTGCCGCGCTACCACCCGGTCTCGATCTCCGGCTACCACATCCGCGAAGCCGGCTCGACCGCGGTGCAGGAGCTCGCCTACACGCTCGCCGACGGCTTCGCCTACGTGGAGCTCGGCATGCAGCGCGGCCTGCACCCCGACCAGTTCGTGCCCCGTTTCAGCTTCTTCTTCGACGCGCACATCGACTTCTTCGAGGAGATCGCCAAGTTCCGCGCCGGCCGGCGCATCTGGGCCCGCTGGCTGCGCGAGCGCTACGGCGCGACCGCGGAGAAGGCGATGCTCATGCGGTTCCACACCCAGACCGCCGGCGTGTCGCTCACGGCCCAGCAGCCGGACAACAACATCGTGCGCACCGCCATCGAGGCGCTGGCGGGCGTGCTCGGCGGGACCCAGTCGCTGCACACCAACGCGCTCGACGAGGTGCTCGCGCTGCCCTCCGACCACGCCGCCAAGGTCGCGCTGCGCACCCAGCAGGTGATCGCCGAGGAGACCGGCGTCACCAACGTCATCGACCCGCTCGGCGGCTCCTGGTACGTCGAGTGGCTCACCGACGAGATCGAGCGCCGCTGCGAAGAGGAGTTCGCCCGCATCCTCGCGCTCTCCGCGGACGAGACGATGCTGGGCGGCATCCTGCGGGGCATCGAGGACGGCTACTTCACCTCGGAGATCGCCGACGCCGCGTTCGAGTTCCAGAACCGGATGGAGAAGGGCCGGTTCAAGATGGTCGGCGTCAACGCCCACGTCGACCGGGACGACGACGAGCTGGAGATCCTGCGCATCGGCGCCGAGGTGGAACGCGGTCAGGTCGAGCGACTCCAGCGCATCAAGTCCGACCGCGACCCGCACCGGCTCGAGGCCGCGATGGAGCGTCTGCGGGCGGCGGCCGACGGCGAGGAGAACCTCGTGCCGCTCATCATGGACGCGGTCCGGGCCGACGCCACGGTGGGCGAGATCTCGCGGCTGCTGCAGGACGCCTGGGGCAGCTACTCGGAGACGCCCCGGCTCTGAGCCTGCTCCGGGGCGGCGAGCTCGCGCAACTCGTCGCTGCGGCCGGTGAGCACCACCAGTTCGTCGCCGTCCTGCAGCAGGGTGTCACCGGTCGGCACGACCACCTCGCCGTTGCGGCGGACACTGGTGAGCACGCTGCGTTCCGGCCAGGCGACCTCGCGAACGGCCCGGCCCGTCAACGCCGAGCCGGGTTGCAGTACCACCTCGACGAAGCCGACGCCGGCCAGGTCGCGCAGCCGCCCGGACGCCGCCCGCTGCTGGGCGCCCAGGCTGCGGGCGATGCCGCGCTGGTAGGCACGGACCACGTCCCCGCGGCGGAGCACGCCCACGACCTCGCGGGTCAGGGGGTCGACGACCGGCAGCCGGCCGACGTCGAGGCTGGCCATGCGGCGCACGGCCCGGAAGACCGGGTCCTGGGCCGTCACCGTCAGCACCTTGCGGGTGGCCAGATCCTGCGCCGTCGTGCCGGGCCGGGCGAGGTCGGAGCGCGACACGACCCCCACCAGCCGGCCGCGCTCGTCGACGACACTGACCCCGTGCGAGCCGCTGCTGGCGAAGTGGGCCCGCAACGCGTCGGCCGAGGTCGTGGCCGGCACGACGTGGCCCTCGGGCGCGGACATCACCTCGCCGACCGTGACGGTCTGCAGCACGTCGAGTTCGTCGATCTGGCCGTACACGACCCCGCGCTGGCGCAGCTGGTGCAGGTACAGCGAGTCCCAGCCGAGCAGTTCCGTGACGAACATGGCGATCCCGACGGCCAGCATGAGCGGCAGCACGAGGTCGTAGCTGCCGGTCAGCTCGAAGACGATCAGGATCGCCGTCAGGGGCGCACGGGCGGTCGCCGCGTAGACGGCCGCCATGCCGACCAGCGCGAACGCTCCGGACTGGACCAGGTCGGCGCCGAGGAACTGCGCGGCGACGATCCCGAACGCCGCCCCCAGCGCCGCGCCGGTGAACAGCGTGGGCGCGAACGTGCCCACCGCCGACCCGGACCCCACGGCGAACAGGGTCGCCAGCAGCTTGGCCCCCGCCAGGGCCAGCAGCAGCCCGGCGGCCGTCCACGACGTACCGAAGCCGCCGTCGAGCATCGCCTGGATCGGCTCGCGGAAGCCGTCGATGCCCGGCAGGTGCGAACCCTCACCGAGGACCTCGGGGAACACCAGAGCGACCAGCCCGACGCCCAGGCCGCCGAGGGCGACGGTGAACGGCACGCCGATGCGGGACCGCACCCGGGCGAACCGACGGCGGGCGACGTCCTCGCCCCGTCGGAACCCGAACGCGACCACGACGGCCGCCAGGCCCAGGCCGGCGTACAGCAGCAGCTCGGCCGGCGCACCGAGTCCCAGGCCGCTGCTGGCCTGGAACAGCGGCAGGCTCTCGCCGACCAGTTGGCGGGCGGTCACGGCGCTGACGACCGACGCGACCACCACGACCTGCAGGGAGCCGGCCCGGCGGATGCCACCCAGCAGCAACTCGATGGCGAACAGCATCCCGCCGATCGGGGCGTTGAAGGTGGCGCCGATACCGGCGGCCGCGCCGGCCGCGACGAGCGAGCGCATGCGGTCGTCGTCGAGGCGGACGCCACGCCCGACGGCCGAGCCGATCGCGCCGCCGATCAGCACGATCGGTCCCTCGCGCCCGCCCGAGGCGCCGGTCCCCAGGGCGAGGCTGGTCGCCGCCGTGCCCGCCAGCGGGATGCGTCGGGACAGCTGACCGCCGCGGATGGCCAGCGACTCCATCGTCGGCACGACCCCGCCGCCGCTGCTCTCCGGGACGACCTTCCACACCAGCAGCCCCACGAGCAGGCCACCCATGGTGGGCACGACCACGATCTGCCATGCGGGCACGTCGGGGGACCAGGCGACGCGCTGGACGAGCTCGATCCCGCTGATCAGCAGCCAGACGACCACGCCGGTGCCGAAGCCGGTGGCCGCCCCCAGGCCGAGCATGACGGGTTCCATCGCACCCGGGCGATGCAGCCGTCGCCGCAGCGCCGCCAGCAGCTCACCCAGTTGCTCACCCATCAGAACGTGGCGTCCCTCGCCTCGAGGTGCCGAGACGCTACTGCGCGGGACCCGTGGTGTGCGATCCGGCGAGTGCGTCCGCCTTTCCATGCAGGACGGCACGCTCGCGCTCGTTGCCGGCCAGCTCCGCGGCCGCGCGCAACTGCGCGCAGGCCTCCTCGACACGTCCGAGCCTGGCCAGCAGCTCGCCGCGTACGCTCGGCAGGAGGTGGGAGCCGGCCAGGGTGCCCTCGGCGGCCAGCCGCTCCACGATCGGCAGGGCGTCGGCCGGTCCCGTGGCCATCGACACGGCCACGGCTCGGTTGAGGTCGACGACGGGGCTCGGGGCCAGCCGCCCGAGCGCCTCGTAGAGCAGCACGATGCGGTCCCAGTCGGTCGAGGCGACGCTGGGCGCGACCGCGTGACACTCGGCGATGGCCGCCTGCAGGGCGTAGCTGCCCCGACCGCGGCCGAGGGCGTCGACGCGGCGCAGCGCGGCGCGTCCGCGTTCGATCTGGACGCGGTCCCACCGCGAGCGGTTCTGGTCGGCGAGCAGGACCGGCGACCCGTCGCGCGCGACCCTGGCGGCGAATCGGGCTGCCTGGAACTCCATGAGCGCGACGAGCCCGTGCACCTCGGGCTCGCTCGGCATCAGCCCGGCGAGCACCCGGCCGAGCCGCAGTGCCTCGTCGGCGAGCTCGGTGCGGATCCAGCGGTCACCGCGGGTCGCGGCGTAGCCCTCGGTGAAGATCAGGTAGACGACCCCGAGCACGGCCCCGAGCCGCCCGCCCCACTCGTCGGGTTCGGGCGTGACGATCGGCACCCGGGCGGCGGAGAGCGTGCGCTTGGCCCGGACGATCCGCTGCTGCACGGTCGGGACCGGCACGAGCAGCATGCGGGCGATCTCGTCGGTGGTGAGCCCACCGACGAGGCGCAGCGTCAGCGGGATCTGGGCCTCGCGCGACAGGACGGGATGGCAGGCCGTGAAGACCAGCCGGAGCACGTCGTCGTCGATCGGCTGCCAGTCGTCCTCGCGGGCCTCCTCGAGCTGCTGCGCGAGCACGCGGTAGCGCTCGTCGAGGCGTGCCCGGCGCCGCCAGCCGTCGATCGCCCGGCGCTTGGCGACGGCCGTGAGCCAGGCGCCCGCGTTGCGCGGGACGCCCGACTCCGGCCACTGGCGCAGCGCGTCGACCACGGCCTCCTGCGCGAGGTCCTCCGCCAGGCCGACGTCCCCGGTCATCCGGGCCAACGTCGCCACGATGCGCGGGCCCTCGATCCGCCAGATCGCGTCGATCCGGCGGCGCACGTCGGACACCGGCCCCGTCCCGTGCGCCGTCACTTCGTGCCGAGCTGCTCGCGCCAGCCGGCTTCCTTCTGGACGTACTCGTTGTCGGCGTAGGCCTCGAAATCGGCCTCGTCCGTCACGCGGCGCACCTCGAGCTTGCTGCCCGGCCCCAGTGGCGCGCGGCTCGCCCACTCGGCGGCTTCCTCCTTGCTGGCGACCTGGAGGATCCAGAAGCCGCTGAAGAGCTCGTGGGTCTCGCCGTACGGGCCGTCGGTGACGATGGGACGGTCCGCCTCGAAGTCGACGACGAACCCGTCCTCGGGATCGGACAGACCCTCACCGGCCAGCAGGACGCCGGCCTTCATCATCGATTCGTTGTAGGCGCCCATCGCGTCGATGATCTGCTCGAAGTCGAGCTCGGTCGCCGCGGCCTTGGCCTCGTCGGTGGTGCGCAGGATCAGCATGTACTTCATGGTGGTTCCCCTCGTGCGGGTCGAGGCCGCCGGTCGCGACCTTCTACCACCACGTCGAATGGGTCCAGGGCAGATCGACACGGGCGAGAAAGAAGTTCGGTGCCAGGTCGGTCGCCGTGGCCCCGGGCCCTTCTCAGCGGCCGGCCAGCACCTGCAGCAGGGCGTCGGCGTACGCCTCGGACGCCCCTGGAGCCGCCACTTCGACCAGCTGCCGGCCGACACGGACGGTGCAGCGCCAGCCGTCGTCGGCCCGGACCAGGGACAGCAGGGACTCGCCGAGCGCCTCGCGCAGCTGCGACTCCCGCGGCAGCCAGATCGCCTCGGCCTGCTCGATCGCGTCGAGCGCCCACTCCGTCGTGCCGTTGAAGGCGATCAGGTGTCCGGCCGGTGCGGCACGCACCTCCACGACCATCTCGGAGATGGTGAACACCTCGTCGTCCATGCCCCGGTCGGGCAGCACGAAGCGGTCGCCGTCCTGGGGTAGCCAGGCGAGGCCGGCGTCACGCAGGCGGCGGGCGGTGGCGATCGAGATCACGCGGCACGGTCCTCGTCGGGCGAGCGGAACGGTAGGTCATGGTGCCGGCTCGTGGCCCACCGTCGTCAGCTGCGATGCTCGCGGCTCCCGTCCTTCGGAGTCGCTGCCGTGCCTGTCCTCGTCACCGGGGCCCACCGCCCGCTGCCCCGCCGGATCGCGCTGCGGTTGCTGCGGGAGGGCGGCGAGGTGCGTGCGTTCGCCGACGGCGACACCTCGGCGCTGCGGACGGCCGGCGCATTCGTCGCGACCGGCACCCCCGACGACGAGGGCCGCCTCGAGGCAGCGCTGGCCGAGGTGCACACCGTGGTCCACGTCGGTGGCGGCCTGCTGGGGCGGGACGCCGACCGGGACGTGGCTGCGGCGGAGGTCATGACCCGTGCGGCGACCAACGCCGGGGTGCGGCGGATCATCGTGCTGTCGCTGCCCGGCGCCGCCCCGCAGGCGGACGAGCCCTACCGCCGTGCCCGCGGCCGCATCGAGGAACTGGTCGAACACGCGCCGTCGCCGAGCATCGCGCTGCGCGTGTCCCTGCTGGACACCCCCGCCGTCCGCGACGCCCTGGCCACGGCCGGCCTCGGCCCGCGCCATCTGGACACCCCGGTCGCGCCGGTGGCGGTTGACGACCTGGTCGAGCTCGTCGCCGCCTTCGACCGGGCGCGCTCGCGGGCAGGGACCGGGCACCTGGTCGTCGGCGCGGACGGTCCGGTGCGCCTGTCGCTGGGGGAGTGGTTGGACCGGGTCGGGGTCGCCCGGCCCGGCCGTGGCTCGCTGGTCGGGCGGCGGCTCGCCGACCCGACACGGGCACCATTGCTGGCCGACGCGATCGGCGCCGGCCCGTGGTGGAGTGCGCCGCCGGCGGTCCTCGACGGCTGGCAGTTCGCCGGACTGCACCCGCGACCACCGGCGGTCGTGGGCTGACCTCGCCCGGCCGGTCGCCCCGCCCGGGATCAGCCGACGCGCTGCAGCACCCGCCCCACGTCCGGCGCGAGGTGGCCCTCGGGGGCTTTGCCGGCCCGGCCGAAGTGGTCCAGCAGGAACCCGTCGGCGAACGCCTCGTCGAAGCGCTGACAGTCCGCACCGACCAGCCAGCCGCGCAGCGCGAGCGGCGCCGACAGCGGCGCGTCCGTGAACGGCGCGACGATCAGCCCACCGCCGGCGCGATTGGCCAGTCCCGCGCTGTTGCGGTCCTCGGCCCAGTCCTCGAGCGCCGCGACGTCCGGTTCGGACAGCGCGTCGGGGTCGTACCACGCCACGACGCCACCGTGTTCGAGGTTGTGGACGGCGGCGCGTTCGTCCACCGCGCCGCGGTAGACGCCGACGGCCAGCCAGGAGCCGAAGTGGGCGCCCGAGGCCGGCGGCCGCTCCGCGTACAGCTCGTCAGGATCCGGCGCGCCGGCCTGATCGAGGTGGGCGGCCCCGCCCTCCGGCGCGCGCTCGTCGACCGTGCAGCCGGCGTCGTTCGCGCCCGCCGCGGCCGCTTCGGCGTCGATGGTGCGCGTCGCCGAGCACCCCGCCACGGCGGCCAACGCCAGCACCAGCGTGCCCACGCCCAGACCCCGCCGTGCCCCCCGCACGGCCACCCTGCCCCAACGCATCCCGCCACTCCCTCGTAGCCGGCGCGCAGCCTAGTGAGCGGCCCGGTGCCGCCCTGTCCGCATGCCCACGTCGGGCGCAGGCCGCCTCCCCGCCGGCCGGTTAGCGTCGACGGGCGACGAGGAGGCTTCCATGCGACGGACGACCGGCGTGGCCCTGACGGCCGCCGCGGCCCTGGCGGTGGCCGGGTGCGAGACCACCAGCGAGGAGCCCGGCCCGGAGCTGGGCGAGCTGGACGACTCGGCGATCGAACCGACCGACCCGCCCGAGGACCCGTGAGGCCGTCCGCCTACTCGAGCTCTTCGGTGGGCGTGTCGATGAACGGCATCATCTGACGCAGTTGGCGGCCGACCTGCTCGATCTGGTGGTCGCGGCCGGCCTTGCGCATGGCCGCGAACGTCTCGCCGCCGCCCTCGATCTCCGCGACGAACCCCCGGGCGAACGTGCCGTCCTGGATCTCGGTCAGGATGTCCTTCATCGCCGCCCGGGCCTCGTCACCGATGACCCGCGGCCCGGACACGTAGTCGCCGTACTCCGCGGTCGTCGACACGGAGTGGCGCATCCAGGAGATGCCGCCCTCGTACATCATGTCGACGATCAGCTTGAGTTCGTGGAGGCACTCGAAGTAGGCGGCCTCCGGCTGGTAGCCCGCCTCGACCAAGGTCTCGAACCCGGCCTGCACGAGGTGGCTGACGCCGCCGCACAGGACCGCCTGCTCGCCGAAGAGGTCGGTCTCGGTCTCCTCGGCGAAGGTGGTCTGCAGCGTGCCGGCGCGCGTCAGCCCCAGGCCGGCCGCATACGACTTCGCCAGCTCCAGGGCGTTGCCGGAGGCGTCCTGGTGCACCGCGACCAGGCCGGGCACGCCCTGCCCCTGCTCGTAGGTCCGGCGGGCGATGTGGCCGGGCGACTTGGGCGCGACGAGGAACACGTCGACGTCCTCGGGCGGTGCGATGAGGCCGTAGTGGACGTTGAAGCCGTGGCCGAACACGAGCGCCTTGCCGGCCGTGAGGTGCTGGGCCAGGCCGTTCTCCCACATGCCCTTCTGATGGGTGTCGGGCGCCAGGATCACCACGACGTCGGCCTCGGCCGCGGCGTCGTTGGTGTCCAGGACACGAAGCCCCTGCTCCTCGGCGCGCGTGCGCGAGGACGAGCCGGGACGGAGGCCGACGCGCACGTCCACCCCGGAGTCGCGCAGGTTGAGGGCGTGCGCGTGGCCCTGGCTGCCGTAGCCGAGGACGGCGACCTTGCGCCCCTGGATCAGGGAGAGGTCGGCGTCCTGGTCGTAGTAGATCGTGGCCATGAGTGCTCCTGGGGATGACCGGCGGTGTCGGCGGCGCGCCGCAGCCTACGGGTGGTGCGCGCAGCGGCCACAAACGGCCCCCCGACGCCGTGCGGGTTCCGGTACCCCGCGAGCGCCCCGGCCCACCGGGTCTCGGTCGACGGTCCGCCTCCCGCGAGGTGGGGACAGCTGCCCCTGTGAGCGCCGCGGAGGCCGGCAGGACGCTGCGCTTCGTGGGACGAGGTCCCGCCGACGCGACGAGGCGGACGGGGAACGTCGCGGCGAGGCAGCACCGACCGAGCGACGATGCCGAATGGATGCTCCAGCGTCACCACCCCCTGCCACCGACGCGTCGGCCGACCGGCTGACCCTCTCCACCGCACGACAGGATCCGGCCTGGGACCGCTTCCTGCAGCAGTCCGGGGCCAGTCACACGCAGAGCGCCCTGTGGGGGGAGGTGAAGGCGGCGCTCGGTTGGCGCGCCGCGCGGGTGGTCGCCCGCCGGGGCGACACGATCGTGGGCGGTGCCCAACTGCTCATCCGGCCCGTCGCCGGCCTGGGCGCGATCGGTTACGTGGCCAACGGGCCGGTCCTCGCCGCCGACGACCCGGCCCTGGTCGGCGCGGTGCTGACGGGTCTGCGGCGGGCGGCCCGGCGTCTGCGGGTGCAGCACACCACGATCCAGCCCCCGCTGCACGGCGACGCGCTCGCGCGGACCATGCGGGAGCGTGGGTACCTGGTGAGCACCACCCGCGTCACCCCGCCGGCGAGCGTGCTGCTGGACTGCACCGTGGGGCGTGACACGCTGCTGGCCGCCATGAACCCCCGCACCCGCTACAACGTCCAGCTGGGCGCCCGTCGCGGTGTCGTCGTCCGTGAGGGCGACAGCGACGACCTCGACGTCTTCGCGCGGTTGCTGGAGGCCACGGCCCGCCGTCAGCGCTTCACCGCGCTGCCCGGCGACTACTTCCGAACGATGTGGGAGATCCTGCAGCCGTACGGCCACGTGCGGCTCACGTTGGCCGAGTACGACAGCGAGGTCGTCGCCGCGCAGCTCGCGGTCGTCTTCGGCGGCACGGTCACCAACAAGATGAGCGTGTGGTCGGGCCGTCACGGCAAGCACCGCCCCAACGAGGCCCTGCAGTGGGCCACGATCCAGTGGGCCGCGGAGCAGGGCCACCGCTGGTACGACCTCGAGGGCATCGACGTGAAGGCCGCCAGGGCCGTGCTGGCAGGGCGGCCGCTGCCCGAGCGGGCGCACCAGTCCGTCACCTCCTACAAGCTCGGGTTCGGCGGGCGGGTCGTCGTCCTGCCCGACGCGTACGACGACCTCTACAACCCGCTGCTGCGGACCGCCTACGGCTGGACCTACCCCCTGGTCCGCGACCGGCGAGCCGTCCGGCGGCTCGTCAAGCAGGTCCGCAGCCGCCCGCGCCGCCCGTCCGCCCCGGCGCCGTCGTGACCGGGGTGCCGACGACCGTGCTGTTCATCGCCGGCAGCGGCCGCAGCGGCACCACGCTGCTGCAGAACGTGCTCGGCCAACTCGACGGGTTCTTCGCGGCCGGCGAGCTGCGCTACCTCTGGGACCGCGGCGCCGTGAAGGACCGGTTGTGCGCCTGTGGCGAACACTTCCATGCCTGCCCGACGTGGCAGTGCGTCCTCGCCCGCGCCTTCGGCGGCCTGGAGCCCGAGCACGCCCGGCGGACGGCAGCCGCCATCGAGACCTTCCGCATCGCCCACCTGCCCAGGACGTGGCTGCCGGCGACACGGCGCCGGGAGCTGCGACGGCTCGACGGGCTGCTGGCCGATCTGCGCCGGCTGTACGCCGCGATCGTCGACGTGACCGGCTGCCGGGTGATCGTCGACTCCTCCAAGAACCCCGCGTACGGCTACCTGCTGGCGCAGGCGGGTGTCGGCGAGCTGGCCGTGCTGCACGTCGTCCGCGACGCCCGCGCCGCGGCGTTCTCGTGGGGGCAGCGCAAGGAGTTCGAGCCCGGCCACCTCATGCGCCGGCGTTCGGCGGCCACGGCGGCGGTCGAGTGGGACGCGCACAACCTGGCGACGGAGGCGTTCCTGGCCCCCGCCGCGACGCGCTTTCGGCGACTGCGCTACGAGGACCTCGTGGCGCGGCCGCGCGAGGAGCTGACCGCCGTCGTGGACTGGTTGGGGCACGGGACCGTGCCGCTGCCGCTGCGTTCCGACCACGAGGTCGAGCTGTCCGAGCGGACCCACGCCGTCTTCGGCAACGCGTCGCGGTTCCGCGACGGTGCGGTGCCGTTGCGGCGCGACGACCGCTGGCGCACGCAGATGCGCCGCCGCGACGTGGTGACGGTGTCCGCGCTGACCGGCCCGCTCGGCTCCCGCTACGGCTACCCGCTCTCGCGCTGAGCGTCGCGGGGGCCGCGGCCACGGCGTGCACCCGCCGCCGTGGCCCTCAGCCGTCCTGGCGCAGTCGGAGGATCAGCAGCGCAAGCTGGACGTCCAACCGGCGCCGGGCATCGGTCATGAACGGCCCCAGGATCGACTCGAGCTTCTCGATCCGGTAGCGCAGCGTGTTGTAGTGGAAGTGCAGGCGACGGGCGGCCTCCGCCACGTTGCCGCCCGTGTCCAGCAGCGCCTGCAGCGTGCGGCGCAGGTCGCTGGTCGTGTCCGTGTCGTCGGCGAGTTCGCCCAGCACCTCGCGGGCGAACGCGTGCAGTTCCTCGCGGTCTTCGACGAGGGCCAGCAACCGGTAGGCCCCGAGGTCGTCGAAGTGCGTGACGGCCCCGCGGCCGGCGATCTCCCGGCCCAGGGTCACGGCTCGCGAGGCCTGGTCGTAGGCCTGCGCCACGTCGCGCACGTCCTCGACCGGGCGGGACAGTCCGGCGGACACCGTGGCGCCCGCGGCCCGCCCGGCCCGCTCGACCAGTTCGCCGACGAACGCGCGCGCCTCGGCCCGGCCGTCGGCGGCGCTGCCGTTGGCGGGCGGCTCGAACGCGGCCGTCAGCACGACCACCTCGGAGCTGAAGCGGACCACCGCGGCGCGCGGATCACGTTCCAGGATGGGGCCCCGGATCGTGGAGGCCAGCGGCGGGCGGCGGCCGGTGTCGTCGGGGCGCTCGACGCCCGGACGCGCGTCCAGGCGCAGGACCAGCGCGATCAGGCGGCGGTCGAGGTCCCAGCCGAAGCCGGCCGCCCGGCGCAGCACGTCGTCGGGTTCGTCGACACGGCGCAGCAGGTCGTGGACCAGGTCGGACTGGTACTTGCTCTCGACCGCCTGCACCTCCATCCGCTGCGTGAGGACGAGCGCGGCGACGGTCGCGGCCGACTCCAGCGCCAGCAGGTCGTCGGTCCGTCGGCCGTCGGGGGGCACGGCGACGACGTGGCCGTGCTGGCGGGGCCCGGCGACGATGGGCACGGCCACGCACGGCAGCAGTTGGCCGGCGATCCGCAGGTGCCGGTCGTCCTGGGCGATCGAGACGGTGGCGTCGGCGGCGAGCGGGTCCGGCAGCGGCAGGTCCTCGAGGCGGGCCGCCCCGAGCAGCCGGCCCTCGAGGTCGACGACCACGGCCGGGCTCTCCACGAGTGCGGCGAGGTCCTCCGCGATCCGCTGCACGCCCTCGCCACGCAGGACCACCTGCAGGAAGGCCCGGTGGATCCGCTCGGCGCGCGCGAGCCGCTGCGCCTGCGAGTCGAGCATCGTGCCGAGGACGTCGTTCAGGATGTCGTCGAACGCCACGCCCTCGGGCAGCCGCACGATCGGGAAGTCGCGGGCGTCGGCGACCGCGAGCACCTCGTCGGGCAGGTCGTCGAGGTAGCGCCCGAGCTTGAGGCCCAGCCCCGCCAACCCGCGGTCGTCGAGGTCGGCGACCAGTTGCGGCAGCGCCTCGGGCCGCTCGCGCAACGGGTAGCCCGTCGTCAGCAGGAATTCGTCGGGCTTGACGAACGCCAGGACGTCGGGCACTTCCATGACGTTCAGGCGGGTCACGGTGCGATCCAACCCCCGCTCGCCTGCCAGCACGGTCGCGCCGGCGAGCACGGGGGTGGTCAGCACCCCGCGCAGGGGGAGCGCCGAGCGGGTGGCGACGGTCGCGGCCGGGGCGGATTCGTCGACGCGAGGCATGGGCGGACTCCCGGGACCGTGGTGGTTGGCAGGTGACGCTAGCGAAGGTGCGGCCCGGTCGTCGGAAGTTCACATGTCAAGGCCCAGGGCACGCGACTAGCGTCGTGCGACGACGCCCCCAGTCGTGCGAAGAGGAGCCAACCATGCCGTTCGAGGTACGCAAGGTCGAGATCAAGAGCGTCACGGACGCCTCGGGCCTCGCCGAACTGATCGACGACGGGGTGTTCGCCGCCGACGACGTCATCGCCGTGATCGGCAAGACGGAGGGCAACGGCGGCGTCAACGACTACACCCGGATCCTGGCAGACCAGGCCTTCCGCGGCGTGCTGCTCGACAAGGGCAGCCGCTCGGAGGACGAGGTCAAGGAGATCCCGATGGCGTGGTCGGGCGGTTGCGACGGGGTCATCACGCCGCACGCCACGGTCTTCGCCCGCGTGCCCGACGACCAGGGGGTCGACACCGACGAGAAGCGTCTGTCGGTCGGCATCGCGATGTCGGACGTGCTGCTGCCGGAGGACATCGGGCGGCCGGCGATGGTGGAGAAGGTCGCCGAGGGCGTGAAGCGGGCCATGGCCGAGGCCGGCATCACCGACGTCGCCGACGTCCACTACGTGCAGACCAAGACGCCGCTGCTGGTCCTGGAGACCATCCAGGACGCCCACCGCCGCGGCGAGACCGTCTACACCGAGGACACGCTGTACTCGATGGACATCTCCAACGGCACGACGGGCCTGGGCATCGCGTACGCGCTCGGCGAGATCGACCGGGTGCCGGACCCCGAGGAGATCGGCAAGAACCACGACCTGTTCTCCTCGGTGGCCTCCTGCTCCTCGGGCGTGGAGCTCGACCGGGCCCAGATCGTGGTGGTGGGCAACGCGCCCGGCGCGCGCAGCCGCTACCGCGTCGGCCACGGCGTCATGAAGGACGCGATCGACCAGGACGGCATCTGGGACGCCATCCGCAGCGCCGGGATCGAGCTGCCCGAGCGCCCGCACCACAGCGACCTCGACGGCCGGCTGGTGAACGTGTTCCTCAAGTGCGAAGCCGACCCGCGCGGGGAGGTCCGCGGCCGACGGCAGCTGCCACTGGACGACTCCGACGTGCACCACCACCGCCAGATCAAGGGCGCCGTCGGCGGCGTCACCGCCGCCACGGTCGGGGACACGGCGGTGTTCGTGTCCGTCGCCGCCCTGCACCAGGGACCGCTCGGCGGCGGCCCCGTCGCGGCGATCGTGCGCGCGGACTGACCGCGTCGAGCCCCCGGCCCCGTCGCAGGGCGCCAAC
Organism: Egicoccus sp. AB-alg2; assembly: GCF_041821065.1. NCBI lineage: Bacteria > Bacillati > Actinomycetota > Nitriliruptoria > Egicoccales > Egicoccaceae > Egicoccus > Egicoccus sp. AB-alg2. The sequence continues at coordinate 318,126 of NZ_JBGUAX010000004.1, forward strand.
TTCGACCAAGTTCGACCGGAGGCATCGGCACAATGTGCCGATGCCTCCGTCGTGTCGAGGTTCCTAGGTTTCGCGGGCACTCGGCCGGACACTGGCCGAAAGGGGAAGTACCGTTCCACGGGCGGCGGGGCGAATCGGGAGAAACGGACATCGCCGTCCCAAGGGGGGAGTGTGTCACCCGGCACACGCGGGTCGCGAGCAGCGGCCGGAGACGACCGCGAAGGAGAGGGAACATGAGCGCAGAGGCGCCCTCACGCCCCAACGGGCTGAACTACGGACTCGACGACATCCCGAAGCCGTTCCCGAAGGCACTCGGCCTCGGGTTGCAGCACGTGCTGACCATGTTCGGCGCCACGATCGCGGTGCCGTTCATCCTCTCACCGTTCCTGGAGTTCGACGGCGGCCAGCTGGCGATCCTGATCAGCTCGGTGTTCATCTGCTCGGCCGTCGCCACGTTCCTGCAGGTGCAGTTCGGGTCACGGCTGCCGATCGTGCAGGGCGTGTCCTTCGCCTTCCTCGGCCCCTTCATCGGCCTGGCGTCCACCTACCAGGGTGTCGACGCCATGCGCTACATCGCCGGCGGCATCATGGCCGGCGCCGTCGTGGAGATGATCGTCGGCTTCGGCGGCATCGGCGGGCTGCTGCGGCGCTACGTGACGCCGATCACGATCGCGCCGGTGATCGCGTTGATCGGTCTGTCGCTGTTCGACGCCGCCACGTTCAACTCGTCACTGAACTGGTGGGTCGCGCTGAGCACGCTCGGCGTGATCTTCGTGTACTCGCTGATCCTGGCGCCCCGCGTCCGGATGTTCTCCCTGTTCCCGATCCTGCTGGCCGTGCTGACGGTCTACGCCGTGCTGCTGGTCATGTCGCTGGCCGGCGCCATCCCGGAGGACAGCGCCGCCTTCGTGTCGTTCGGGGCGGTCGGAACCACGCCGTGGATCCGCGGGCTGGTCCCCGGTGAGGGGGGCATCTTCCTGCCCTGGGGCTCGCCGCTGCTGCCGCCGCTCGGCTTCATCTTCGCCATCCTGGCGGCCTACCTGGCCTCCACGATCGAGTCCTTCGGCGACTACCACGCCGTGTCGCGCATCGCCGGCGCCGGCGACCCCGACGCCCGCACCATCAACCGCGGCATCGGCTTCGAGGGCGTGGGCTGCTTCTTCACCGGGCTCCTCGGCGGGTTCTCCTCGACCTCCTACAGCGAGAACATCGGCCTCGTGGGGCTGACCAAGGTCGCGAGCCGCTTCGTCGTGCTGCTCGGTGCCGGCTTCCTGCTGGTCTTCGGTCTGGTCGCCAAGGTCGGTGCGGTGATCGCCTCGATCCCGACCCCGATCGTCGGTGGCGTGTACCTGGCGCTGTTCGGCCTGATCGCGGCCGTGGGCCTGTCGAACCTGCGCCGGGCCGACCTGGACTCGCAGCGCAACCTGATGATCGTCGGGTTCCTGCTGTTCATGGGCCTGGTCGTGCCCAACTACTTCAACAACTACGTCGGCGAGGACTGGTCGCTGTTCGGCATCGACCTGCTGACCAGCATCGTGCAGGGCATCGGCAGCTCCGGCATCGCCGTCGCGGCCATCCTCGGACTGCTCCTGGACAACCTGATCCCCGGCACCGACGAGGAGCGTGGCGTCGGCGTCTACGACCTCGGGACCAAGGCGCCCGTGATCCCGCCGGAGGACATGCGCGGCATGTGACCCCGCCGGCGTCCCACCACCCCCGGGGCCGCGACCGTCATGGTCGCGGCCCCGGCCGCGTCCTGGAGCGCGAGCGGTGCACGGCCGTGTCGCGTCCTCCCCTCGAACGGGGCCGACACGTCGCAAACCGCGGCCGGCGTCCGACCCTCCGCGTTACGCTCCGACGACGTGGCCGTCCGAGGCCACCCGAGGCCAGGCCGGGGGTTGGAAGAGATCGCCGAGGCGGCGACGGCGCTGTTCCACGCGCTCGCCGACGGAGCCGCCGTGTTCGAGCTGCTGCCAGGGGGCGACGACCTGCGCGTCGTCGTGGCCAACGCGGCCGCGGCAGCCGTCTTCCAGCTGCCCGAGGCGCAACTGCGAGGTCGCCTGGGTAGCGAGCTGTACCCGCCGGACGAACTCGCCGACGTGCTGCGACGTGCCCGTGACACGCTCGCGGCGGGCGGGCCGGTCAGCTACCGGGCCGTCCGCGAGCAGCCGTATGGCCGCCGCGTCGTGGAGGCGACGATGATCCCGTTCGGTCGCGAGCGGGTCGTGGTCCACGGCCGCGACATCTCCGAGCGCGCCGAGGCGCTGCGCCGGCTCGACGAGCTGGAGCGCCTGGCCGACATCGGCAGCTGGGGCTGGAACGTCGCCGACGGCACCGTGACCTGGTCGCGCCAGTACCGCCGCATCCTCGGGATCGCCGACGACGAGCCCGCCTCGATCCCGCGCGTGCTGGACCTGGTCCACCCCGACGATCGCGACCGCGTCCTCGGCCGCATCGACGTGGTGGGGTCGGGACGCGACATCGTGCGGGGGATCACCTACCGCATCGTGCGCCCCAGCGGCGAGGTCCGCGTCGTGCAGTCCCGGGGCGAGGTCGTCACGGATGCGGACGCGCGCCCGGTCCGCGTGTTCGGCACCATGCAGGACGTGACCGAGCAGCAGCGGGCCGAGCAGGCGTGCCGGCAACTCGATCGGGCGCTCGCGCGACAGCGGCAGGCGCTGGAGCTCAACGACAACGTCGTGCAGGGCCTCTCGGCGGCATGGCTGGCGTTCGAGCTGGGACAGCACCAGGAGGGCATCGACCTCGTCCAGCGCACCACGCTCGATGCACAGGGGTTCATCAGCCGCCTGTTGCGCGAGGCCGCCGAGGACGAGCCGCTGCAGCCGGGCGCGCTGGCCCGCGTCGCACCCGCCAACGTCGACCACCCGGAGGGCGGATGAGCTGGCGTCTGGTGCTGGCCGACGACGACGCGACCCTCCGGCGCCTGCTGCGGCTGCTGCTCGAACGCGACGGACGGTTCGAGGTCGTCGGCGAGGCCGCGGACGGTCGCGAGGCGCTGACGGCGCTGACGGAGACCGACCCCGACCTGCTGCTGCTCGATCTGGCCATGCCGAACATGGACGGCCTCGAGGTGCTGGCGGAACTCGACGGGACCGACCGTCCGGTCGTCGTCGTGCTGACGGGGTTCGCCGAGGACGACCTGTGCCGACAGGTGCTGTCGCTGGGCGCGCGGGCGTGCCTGCAGAAGGGCAACGACTTCGCGAGCCTGACCGAGCGGCTGGCCGCCGCCGTGGCGGCCTGACGCGACTACGGGCGGAGCCGGTCGGCCAGCGCCGGGAGCCAGTCGACGAGGTCGTCGGCGACGACCGCGTCGGCGACGCGGTCGTACGGCGTCGGTTCGGCGTTGGCGATCACCAGCCGGGCACCGGCTTCCAGGGCGGTGCGCGGCAGCAACGCCACGGGATGCACGGTGAGCGAGGTCCCGAGCGCGAGGAACACCTCGCAGCCGATCGCGGCCTCGTGGGCCCGCTGCAACTGCCCGGGGTCCAGGGACTGGCCGAACGAGACCGTCGCCGCCTTCAGCAGTCCGCCGCAACGCTCGCAGTGCGGGTCGTCGTCGCCCGCGGCGACCCTCGCCAGCACGTCCGGCATCGGTCGGCGGTCGCCGCATTCGAGGCACCGGGTGAACCGGTTCGTGCCGTGCACCTCGACGACGCGTGCGGGGTCGCTGCCGGCGTCCTGGTGCAGGCCGTCGGTGTTCTGCGTGACCAGCACGTCGAGGTGGCCGAGGCGTTCGAGGTCCGCGAGCGCCACGTGTGCCTCGTTCGGGCGTGGCCGCAGGTGGGCGTCGGCGGCGCGCTGCCGCCAGAGGTCCCGGCGCGTGTCCGGCTCGGTCAGCCAGACGTCGATGCTCGAGCGGCGCTCCGCGGCGGGGTCCCGGGTCCAGACACCCTGCGGCCCGCGGTAGTCGGGGATCCCGGAGGCCGTGGAGACGCCGGCGCCGGTCAGTGCAACGACCCGGCGCGCGGTGCGGATCCACCCCGCGACCTCGTCGACATCCACCGCTTTCGTCGCCTTCCCGCGTCCGCGTCGGGCGCACGGTAGGCGCCGGCCCCGCGGGCTGCAGATCCGGCATGGTCGCACAGCGCACCGGTACCCGGTTCGGCAGAGGTTGACGACGCCCCGGGGGTCCGGCCTTCGCTAGCGTCCCACGCTCGGAGGCGAGGGAGATCATGTGAAGCCCCCGGTGTTCGCCTACCACGCACCGCGGTCGGTCGAGGAGACGCTCGAGCTGTTGGCGCAGCTCGGCGCCGAGGCGAAGGTGCTCGCCGGCGGCCAGTCGCTGGTGCCGATGCTCAACATGCGACTGGTGGCGCCGGCCGTCCTGGTCGACATCCGGCACCTCGACGACCTCGACACCGTCGAGGTCGCCGACGGCCGCGTCCGCGTCGGCGCCCGGGTGCGCCACCGCCGCCTGGAGCGTGACGACGCGGCCCATGCGGCCCAACCGGTGCTGCGCGAGGCGCTGGAGCTGGTCGCCCACCCCGTCATCCGCAACCGCGGCACCAGCGTCGGCTCCATCGTCCACGCCGACCCGGCCGCCGAGCTGCCGGCCGTCGTCGCACTGCTGGACGCGCGGCTGGAGCTGACGTCGCGTGACGGCGTGCGGCACGTGACGGGCGCGGACGCGTTCCTCGGCCCCTTGGAGAGCGCGCTGCGGCCCGGCGAGCTGGCGACGGCCGTGGAGTTCCCGGTCCGGTCCCCGTACGGCGGCGCCGCCGTCGAGGAGTTGGCGCGCCGGCACGGCGACTACGCACTCGCGGGCGTGGCGGCACAGGTCGACCTCGACGAGGACCGCCGGGTGACCGCGGCGAAGGCGGCGTTCTTCGGGGTCGGTGGCGAACCGGCCGCGATCGACGTGGGCCAGGCGCTGGCCGGTCAGCCCGCCGACGCGCTGCGCGTCGACGACGCGGTCGGCCTCGCCCGCGACGGGCTGGACCCCGACGACGACATCCACGCGACCGCGTCCTACCGGCGCCACCTCGCCGGGGTGCTGCTGGGCCGGGCGCTGGTCCGCGCCGCCGCGGCCGCCACGACGCCGACCGCGGCCTCGACGCCCGACCCGGCCCGGGAGGTGCACGCGTGACCGAGGAATTGCACGACGTCACCGTGACGGTCAACGGCGCGCTGCACCGCGCGTCCGTGCCGGCGCGGCGCCTGCTGTCCGACTTCCTGCGCCACGACCTGCGACTGACCGGCACCCACGTGGGCTGCGAGCACGGCGTCTGCGGGGCCTGCACCGTCCTGCTCGACGGAGAGCCGGTCCGTTCGTGCCTGACGTTCGCCGTGTCGGTCGACGGCGCGGCCGTCACCACCGTGGAGGGTCTGGCCGCCGAGGACGGCACGCTGCACCCGGTGCAGCAGGCGTTCCAGGACTGCCACGGCCTGCAGTGCGGGTTCTGCACCCCCGGCTTCGTGATGAGCGCCTGCGGGTTCCTGGCCGAGCACGCGGAGCCACGGCCGGACCAGATCCGCGAGGGCATGGCCGGCAACCTGTGCCGCTGCACCGGCTACGCCGGCATCCTGGCGGCCGTCGAGCAGGCCGCCGGGGTGCTGCGCGAGACCGGCGCCGACCCGCGGGACCGGCACGTCGCACGCGACCGCGGGCACGACGAGGCGGAGGTGTCGTCGTGACCACGCGCCAGTTCGGGACCGCGGTCGCCCGCGTCGAGGACCCGCGTCTGTTGCGCGGCGAGGGGCGCTACCTCGACGACCTCGGCCACGACGCGCTGGCCGTGGCCATCCTGCGCAGCCCCCATGCGCACGCACGGATCCGCGACATCGACGTGACCGCCGCCGTCGACGTGGACGGGCTGGTCGCGATCTACACCTACGAGGACCTGCCGCCACGACTGCAGCAGGCGATGCCGCTGCTCATCCCGCACCCGTCGCTGACCGCGCCCGTGACCCAGAAGGTGCTGGCCGACGGCGAGGTCAACCACGTCGGCGAAGCGGTCGCGATGGTCGTCGCCAGCGACCGGTACGTCGCCGAGGACGTCCTCGACCGCATCCGCGTCGACTACGAGATCCTGCCGGCCGTCGTCGACCTCGAGGTGGCCGTCGGGAACGGGGGCGCCGTCCACGACGCCGTGCCGGGCAACGTGGCCGCGGAGATGGAGCAGACCATCGGCGACGCGCCGTCCGCGATCGAGGCGGCCCCGCACCGGCTCTCGCTGCGGCTGGACATCGAGCGTTCCGCGTCCACGCCGATGGAGGGCCGCGGCGTCCACGCCCGGTGGGACCCCGACGACCGGCGGCTGCGGGTCCACACCTCCACACAGGCCCCCACCAGCGTCCGCGCCGCCATCGCCACCTTCCTGGAGCTCGACTTCGCTCAGGTCGAGGTGGTCGTGCCCGACGTCGGCGGCGGCTTCGGCGTGAAGATCATGCACCCGTGGCCCGAGGAGATCCTCGTGCCCTGGGCGGCGCGGCTGCTGGGACACGACGTCAAGTTCACCGAGGACCGCCACGAGCACTTCGTCTCGGCCAACCACGAGCGCGGCCAGGTCCAGTGGGTCGAGGTCGGTTTCGACGACGACGGACGCATCCTCGGCCTGGACGTGCGGTTCCTCCACGACCACGGGGCCTACATCCCGTACGGCCTGATCGTGCCGATCATCACGTCCACGCAGCTGCTGGGGCCCTACCGGATCGAGCACTACCGGGTCCGCTTCCAGAGCGTCTACACGAACAAGACGCCCGTGACCCCCTACCGCGGCGCCGGCCGTCCCCAGGGCTGCTTCCTGATGGAGCGCACGGTCGACGCCATCGCCGCGCAGCTCGGCCTCGACCGCACCGAGGTGCGCGCCCGCAACTTCATCCAGCCCGACGAGATGCCCTACGCCTTCGGCCTGACCTTCCAGGACGGCCGCGACTACACCTACGACTCCGGCGACTTCCCCGCCTCGCTGGCCAAGCTCAAGGAACTGGTCGACTGGGACGGCTTCGCCGCCCGCAAGGAGGCGGCCGCCGCCGAGGGTCGCCTGCTGGGCATCGGCCTCGCCTGCTACGTCGAGGGCACGGGCGTCGGTCCGTACGAGGGCGGCCACGTCCTGGTCGAACCCAACGGCACCGTGCAGGTCGCAACCGGCCTGGGCACCCAGGGGCAGGGGCACCAGACCGCGTTCGCGCAGATCGCCGCCGACGAGCTGGGGGTGCCGCTCGAGCAGGTGAAGGTCGTCACGGGCGACACGCGCCGGTTCCAGTACGCCGTCGGCACCTTCGCGTCGCGCGCCGCGGTCATGTCCGGCAACGCGATCCACCTCGCCGCCCGCAAGGTGCGGGAAAAGGCCCTGCAGCTGGCCTCCGACGCCCTGGAGGTCGACGTCGAGGATCTCGAGCTGGCCGACGGGCGCGTCCAGGTCGTCGGCAGCCCGGACACCGGTTTGCCGCTCTCCATGCTGGCGACGCTGTCCAACCCGCTGCGCTACGCCTTCGACGAGCACGCCAAGGCCGCGACCCAGTTCGCCGGCCCCAACGACCCGAACAAGCCGCCCGTCGCCGAAGGGCAGGCCCCGGGCCTGGAGGGCACGGACTACTACTCGCCGGTGCGCTCGACGTTCGCCAACGGCATGCACGCCGTCGAGGTCGAGGTCGACCCAGCCACCTCCGACATCCGCATCCAGCGCTACGCGGTGGTGCACGACTGCGGCAACCTCATCAACCCCCGCATCGTCCAGGGCCAGGTCCTGGGCGGGGTGGCCCAGGGCGTCGGTGGCGCGCTGTACGAGCGCATGGCCTACGACGAGCACGGCCAGCTGCTCAACGCGTCGTTCATGGACTTCCTCATGCCCTATGCGACCGAAGTCCCGCCGGTGGAGATCGACCACCTGGAGACGCCGTCGCCGCTGAACCCGCTGGGGATCAAGGGTGCCGGCGAGGCCGGGGTCATCCCCGGCTCGGCCGCCATCGCCGCCGCCATCGAGGACGCGACGGGGGTCCCCATCCACGCCATGCCGATCTCGCCGTCGCAGCTGCACGAGCTGCGCACGGCCGCAGGAGGTGCCCAGTGAAGGTGTCCGGGACGTACACGCTCGCCGCGCCGCGCCAGCAGGTCTGGGAGGCACTGCAGGACCCGTCCGTGCTCGCACGCACGATCCCGGGCTGCGAAGCGCTGGAGGTCACCGGCGACGACGCGTACGCCGCCACCGTCACGGCGGGGGTGGCCAGCGTGAAGGGCACCTACCAGGGGCAGGTCCAGCTGCGCGACAAGCAGGTGCCCTCCAGCTACCGGCTGCAGGCCGAGGGCGCCGGCGCGCCCGGCACCATCCGCGCGGACGCGCTGATCCGCCTCGAGGACCACGACGGCGACCGTACGCGGGTGACCTTCGACGCCGACGCCGTCATCGGCGGGATGATCGGCGGGGTCGGCCAACGGATGCTCGCCGGCGTCGCGAAGAAGACGGCCGGCGAGTTCTTCGCCGCGGTCGAACGCGAGCTGCTCGGCGTCCCGGCCGAGGTGGCGGCCGAGGTACCGGCCGCGGCCCCCGCGGCCCCCGCGGCCCCCGCGGTCGCGGCGGCGGGCGAGGCGCCCGCCGCGGCCGCGCCCGTGGTCGGCCAGGTCTTCCGCGGGGCGCCGCGCCCGGCGGCGGCCGCCCCCAGCCGCCTGACCGAGCTGCTGGCGGCCTTCGGGCTCGGCGCGCTGGTCGCGATCGTCGGAGTGATCGTCGGCCGCCGGATGCGGCCGTGAGTCTCGTACGGGACACCGGCGTCCGGACCATCCGCGACCGGATCGCCGCCGGTGAGGCCTCGGTCGTCGAGGTGGTGCAGGACCACCTCGACGCCATCGTGGACCGCGAGGACGACCTGCACGCGTGGGCGCACCTCGACCCCGACCTCGCCCTCGCCCAGGCGCGGGCCCTCGACGCCCTCCCGGAGGACGAGCGCGGCCCGCTGCACGGCGTCCCGGTCGGGGTGAAGGACATCCTCGACACCCACGACCAACCGACCGCGCACGGCTCGCCGATCTACGCGGGCCACCGGCCCGCCGCCGACGCGGTCGCCGTCGCACGGCTGCGGGCGGCCGGGGCCGTGGTGCTCGGCAAGACCGTCACCACCGAGTTCGCGCTGTTCCAGCCCGGCCCGACCCGCAACCCGTTCGACCGCACGCGCACGCCGGGTGGCTCGTCCAGCGGTTCGGCCGCCGCGGTCGGTGCCGGGACCGTGCCGCTGGCGATCGGCACGCAGACGGCCGGCTCGGTCGTGCGGCCCGCGTCCTTCTGCGGGACCGTCGGCGCCAAGCCCACGTTCGGGGCGGTGCCGCTCGACGGCGTGAAGCTGTGCTCGCCGAGTCTCGACACGGTCGGCCTGCTCGGCCGCGACGTCGACGACGTCGCCCTCGGCCTGGGCGTCATGGCCGGCGACGTCGATCGCTTCCGCCCGGCCGAGCTCGGGGATCGTCCGGTCGTCGGCTTCCTGCGCACGCCCTGGTGGCACGAGGTCGAACGCCCGGCCCGCGGGGCCGTCGAGGCGGCCGTGACACGACTGGCCGGCGACGTCGACGTGGTCGAGGTCCGCCTGCCGGACGCGTTCGCGGGGCTCGTCGAGGCCCAGCAGGTCGTCATGGGTGTCGAGGTGCTCGACGCGCTGCGGCCGGAGATCGAGCAGCACACCTCACGGCTGAGCGCCCGGCTGCGGGCCTACCTCGACGACGCGCGCCGGCTCGTCGACGCCTACGACGACGCGATCGCGCTGCGTGACCGGTGCCGGGCCCAGCTCGACGAGGCCTTCGGCGACGTGCGGGTCGTGCTGGCACCCAGCGTGCTCGGCGAGGCCCCCGACGCCGCGACCACCGGCGACCCGATGCTGTGCCGGCCCTGGACCCTGCTGGGTACCCCGACCGTCGCCGTCCCCGGGTTGACCGGCGCGGGCGGTCTGCCGCTGGGCGTGCAGACGGTCGCGCGACCCGGCGACGACGCCGGCGCCCTCGGCACCGCCCGCCTGCTCCACCGCCTGCTGACGGCGTAGCGTCAGGCGAACGCGAACAGCGGCGGGAGCACGACCACCACGGCCGCCGCCCACACCGCGAAGACCGGCAGGTAGCCGGTCTGCCACCGCTCGAGCCGGTTGACGCCGGCGCCGGCGGTGAGGAAGCGCGCGGACAGCCAGGCCGCGCCGGCGAGGTTCACGAGCAGCACGAGGTTGAGGCCGAGCGCCGCGGCGCGGTTCGGCGTGAAGCCGAGCTCGCCGATCCGGGCCAGCATGGAGGCCAGCACCATCCCGTCGAGGACCAGCGCGCACGCGACGGCGACGAGCTGGATGCGGTCCATCCAGCCCGGCGGGGCCGCCGGCTCGCGGGCGGACAGGCCGTAGAGGACCAGCCCGAGGACGACCACCAGCAGCGCGTCGAACGCGCCGAGGAGTTCGCGGTCGAAGTCGCCCATGATGCCCGTCGCGACGTAGACGATCGCGGCCCCGGCCAGCATCACCGCGAACAGCGGGGTGAAGACCATGGTGAGCACGGGGGCCATGTTCTCCACGACCCGCTGCTTCGACTCGACCAGCCACGCCGCCACGACCACCGCACCGGCCGCGCCGGAGGGCACCACCCACTCGATGATCCGCTCCGCGACGTCCGCGCCCATCGGCTCGAGGATGAGGGACGTCAGCCCCATCAGCACGCCACCGCCGAGCGCGAGCAGCACGTAGTAGATGAACCACTCGCCGGTGAAGCGGACGAAGTCCATCCGCCGCTCGTGCGATCGCAGGTCGCCACCCGTGTACGGGTGGGCGAGCGCGAACCACAGCACGACCGGCAGATGGGCGGCCACCAGCAGTTCCGTCGAGCCGCCGGCGTCGAAGGGGTAGAGATTGACCACCCCCGCCGCGAGCACGAACGGCACGGCGGCCACCAACCATCGACGCGCCGGCAGTCGCCGTCGGTACGCGAAGAAGCCGGCGAGGAAGGGCAACACGAGCAGGCCGGCGTTGCGCACCAGCCACGTGGACTCCTCCTCGGGGAAACCCGTCGCCAGCCGCGCGAGCAGCACCGAGACGGCCGCCGCCACCGCGAACGCCAGCGCCGCCACCATCCCGTTCGACGTCCGCGTCGCCGGCGCGCCGCCCGCCAGCACGAGCTGCTTCCACAGACGTCCGCTGTGCTCGCGCGCGAACTCGCGCGACACCGCGTCGATGCTGCCCATCCGCTTCACGGCCACGAGGAACGCCTCGTCGGCGGCCAGGCCGGCCGCCTCCAGTTCGGCGATCTGCTCGCGCAGGTGCGCCTCGAGCTCCTCGACCTCGTCCGCGGCGAGGACCGAGTCACGCGCGACGAACCCGCGCCACTCGGCGATCTGCGCTTCCACGGCGCTCACGGTCACGCCCTCCCGACGGCCGGCAGTGGACCGGAGCCGTCCCACAGGTTCGCCAGGGTCTGCGCGACCGCCGCCCACTGCCGCTGGTGCTCCGCGAGCGCCGAGCGTCCCGCGTCGGTGATCGCGTAGTAGCGGCGCCGGCGGCCCTCGGGCGGCGTCCGCCACTCCGTCGTCACGTACCCGAGTCGCTGCAGGCGGTGCAGCAGGGGATAGAGCATCCCGTCGGTCCACTCCAGCTGACCGTCGGACAGGTCCCGCACGCGTTTGAGGATGCCGTAGCCGTAGTTCTCCCCGTCCGCCAGGATCCCCAGCACGAGCGGGGTCGCCGACGCCGCGACCAGGTCCTTCTCGATCCGCACCCGTCCACCTCACCCTCGGAGTGGAATGCATAGAACTACAAGGTGTGAAGGCGGTCAAGCCTCCGGGTGTCGGCGGCGCCCGGCGAACGGCCGGTCGGCGGCCTAGTCGACCACCCGGTAGGTCACCCGGGCGCCGTCGGGCAGGTCGCGCAGTTGCCGCGCCAGGGCCCCGCGCCGGCGCATCCCCTCGACCGCGTCGAGTGCGTGGAGATTCTCCACGGTGAACTCACCACCGAGGACGAACGGGATCTTCGGGACGAGACGCTGCCCTGCTTGGAGCGGACCGTGCTGCGCCTGCCACGCGTGAGCGAGCGGGTGGCCGGTGAGGACCGCGTAGTCGTCGAGAACGGCCTCGGCCCAGCCCTCGAGGTCGGGGGCCAGCCAGTCCCTGGCTCCGGTCTCGGGGTCGAAGGTGGAAACCTCCCCGTGCAGCAGGACGAACTGACCGCCGAAGACGTCCTCGGCGAAGCAGAGCCCCTCCGCCGCGAGATCGTCGTAGACGGCGCGCCACAGCGCGGGTTCGTTCCAGGCCTGCATCGACCGTTCCCCGGCGGCGCCCGTCGCCAGCGGGTGGACGTACAGGGCGGACTCGAAGGCGTGGAAGCCGTCGCGCTGCGCCCACGGACGGGTGACGGGGGTGATCCGGTCCGCCCCGACCGCCGCCGCCCTGGGACGCCCGGGTGTCGCCAGGGCGACACCGGCGATCTCGAGCAGTCGGTCCAGTGGAGAGGTCATGGCGCGGACCTTGCCACAGCCGGCCGCGCGGCCGAGGCGGTCGCGTCGCCGACCTGCGGCGTCGCGCAGCCCGCGTAGCGACCTTCGCCGAACACCGCACGGCGCCTTCGGCGGAGAGTGCCGACGACCACCTCGCCGGCACGTCCTACCGTGGGCGCGACGCCGAGGTGCCGAGGCAGCAGCGTGGGAGAGCGGACGGTCATCGCCCTGGGCGGCAACGCCATCGCCCCCGCGGGCACGGCGGGCACGGCCGAGGAGCAGACGGTCAACATCTGGCGGACCATGCGCCAGATCGCCGAGCTGGTGGCCGACGGGCTCGACCAGCTCGTGTTGACCCACGGCAACGGCCCGCAGGTCGGCAACGTGCTCATCAAGAACGAGTTGGCCCGCGACGTGGTGCCGCCCGTGCCGCTCGACTGGTGCGTCGCGCAGACGCAGGCCACGATCGGCTTCACCATCGCCGACACCCTCGGACACGAGTTGCGACGTCTCGGGCACGAACGTCCCGTGGTCCCCGTGGTCAGCCGTGTGCTCGTGGCCGCCGACGACCCCGCCTTCGCGCTACCCACCAAGCCGATCGGCCCCTACCTGGGCGATCCCGACGACGTCGCCCGTCGCGAGCGCGACGGCCAGCAGTTCGTCCGGGTCGGCGAGCGCGGCTGGCGGCGGGTCGTCCCCTCGCCGCAGCCGCTGGCGTGCGTGGACCGGCCGGCCGTCGACCTCCTCCTCGACGACGGGGCCATCGTGGTCGCCAACGGCGGTGGCGGCATCCCGGTCGTCGAGCAGCCCGACGGACCGCTCGGCGGCGTCGAGGCCGTCATCGACAAGGACCTCGCCGGCGCGCTGCTCGCCGAGGAGCTCGGCGCCACCACCTTCGTGATCCTCACCGACGTCCCGGCCGTCGCCATCGACTACGGCACGCCGCAGCAGCGCTGGCTCGGGGAGGTCTCCCTTGCCGAGCTGCGCGGGCTGCAGGACGGGGGCCACTTCTCCGCCGGTTCGATGGGCCCGAAGGTCGAGGCGGCCTGCCGGTTCGTCGAACGCACCGGCGGCCGGGCGGCGATCGCCTCGCTGGACGACGTGGTAGCGGCCGCCGGCGGGACGGCCGGCACCCGGATCCTGGCCTCGACGTGACGCGGCCCGCGGACGACGGATCCGCCGTGGTCGGGGCCACGGCCAGTACCGGTGTCGCCGACGTGCTGCGCGGTTCGCGTCGGCGGGCGCGTGTGCTGGCGGCCTTCCCGGCCGCGCTGTACCTCGAGCACGACGACGGACTGCTGGCACTGGTGAGCCCCGACGGGATCGCCCACCCCAACGCGGTCGTGCTGGCGCAGCCGGTGGCGTCTCCCGGGCTGACCGGCCACGCCCCCGGGACCGTCGGGCACGTCGGCGACCTCGGCGTGGCGTTGCCTGGACTGCACGCCCGCGTCACGCGCTGGTTCGACCCGCGCCCGCGATTGCGTCCGGTCCGGGCGTCGGTGCTGGCGACCCGCAGCGCCGCGGCGCTCGCGCTGGTCGAGCGACGTGCCGGACCGACGCCGGAGCTCCTGGCCACCCGCCTGCGCGAACTCGTCGCGGCATCCACGACCGGGGACGTCGCGGTCACCACGGCCGTCGCTCGGCGACTGGTCGGACTCGGGCCCGGCCTCACCCCGGCGGGCGACGACGTGCTCGCGGGCCTCTTCGCGGGCACGCCGGCCCTGGCCGCGGCGCTGGGCCGGCCCCACGCGCCGTCCGTGACGGCCCTCCGGGGCGTGGCCGACCGGGTGCTGCCCACCGTGGGGCACGCCACCACCGCCGTCTCGGCGGCGCTGCTGCGCCACGCCGCGCGCGGCGAGGTCGCCGCGCCCGCCGCCGCGGTGCTGCGGGCCCTGACGGCCGCGGAGGTGCCCGACGCCGTGCCGTCCGACGGCACCGCCGGCCCGGCACTGTGCACCGGGCTCGACGACCTGCTCGCGGTCGGCTCGACGTCAGGGCGCGACCTCGCACTCGGGCTGCTGGCCGCGGCCGAGGTGCTGCTGCACGAGGCCGCCCCTCGCGCGGCGGCTGCTGCGTCGCGGCCCCTCCACGACCTCCCACCGATCCGAGGACGAACCTGATGGTCGACCACCTCGACATCCGCCGCGGGGTCTATGCCGACTCCGTCAGCCTCATGCAGGTCAGCCGCCGGGTCGCCGACGTCGACGGCGTCGACGGCGCCCTGGTCGCCATGGCCACCGAGTTGAACCTCGAACTGCTCGCCGGCATGGGCTTCGAGGCGACCGACGCCGGCCCGAACGACCTGGTCGTGGCGGTGCGCGCCGCCGACGACGACGTGCTGCAGGCCGCGCTGGCCGAGCTGGAGGCCGCGCTGGCCGCCAGCCGCGGCGGCGGCGCCGCGGCCAGCTTCGGGGACGCGCCACCGCCGCGCACGGTCCGCGACGCCGCCGCCCTCGGCGGCGACCTGGCGCTGGTGTCCGTCCCGGGCGAGCACGCCTACGTCGAGGCGCTCGACGCGTTGCGCGCCGGCCTGCACGTCATGCTGTTCAGCGACAACGTGCCGCTGGACGCGGAGATCGACCTGAAGCGGCAGGCCGAGCAGCGCGGCCTGCTGGTCATGGGCCCCGACGCCGGGACCGCGATCGTCTCGGGCGTCGGGCTCGGCTTCGCCAACGTCGTGCCACCCGGCCCCGTGGGCGTGGTCGCCGCGTCGGGAACCGGCGCCCAGCAGCTGACCTGCCTCCTCGACGACGCGGGTGTCGGCGTGTCGCACGTGCTGGGCGTCGGCGGTCGCGACCTCAAGGAGGAGGTCGGGGGTCGCTCGACGCTGCAGGCGCTGCAGGCCCTGGACGCCGACCCGGCCACCGAGGTCGTGGTGATCCTCTCCAAGCCGCCCGCGGCGTCGGTCGCCGACCGGGTGCGCGCGGCCGCCGCCGAGTGCAAGACGCCGGTGGTCATGGGCCTGCTCGGTCCGGGCCAGGACGACCTCAGCGCGATCACGGCCGAGGTGCTGGGCCGGCTCGGCCGCGAGGTGCCCGCGTGGCGGACGTGGGGCGAGCCCGTCCGGGCCGGCGGCGGCGACCGGCTCGTCGGCCTGTTCGCGGGCGGGACGCTGTGCGCGGAGGCGTTGCTGATCGCCGAGGCGGCGCTCGGTCCCGTGACCGCCAACGTCGGCGAGCGCGCCGACGCGGACGCGGCCGCCGACCCCACCGCCAGCGGGCACGTCCTGGTCGACCTCGGCGAGGACGAGTACACCCGCGGCCGGCCCCACCCGATGATCGACCAGCAGCTGCGCCTCGAGCGCATCGCCGCGGAGGCCGCCCGGGACGACACGGCCGTGCTGCTGCTGGACGTCGTCCTCGGGCACGGCGCGCACCCGGACCCGGCCGGTGAGCTGGCGCCCGCCATCGCCGACGCCCGCCGGACGGCTGCCGCGGCCGGGCGGGAGCTGGCGGTCGTGGTCTCGTTGTGCGGCACAGTCGGCGACCCCCAGGGCCGCGACCGTCAGGCCGCCGCGCTGGCGGAGGCCGGCGCGCAGGTGTTCGTGTCGAACGCCGCCGCGGCCCGCGCCGCCGTCGCCTGCCTCGGCTGAGCCACCGCCCAGTCTCTCCCTCCCGACCGCCGCACCCCACCCGGACCCGCCACGCGCCGGACCCGCGCCGTTCACCGCCCACGAATCGAGGGACCCGTGACCGACCAGACCGACACCGCCCCGCTCGCCGCGCTGCTCGACGGTCCGCCCCGGGTCGTGGCGGCCGGCGTCGAACTGTTCGAGACGACCCTCCGCGACCAGGGCGTCGACGTGGTGCCCGTGGATTGGCGCCCGCCGGTCGACGGGCTTGCGGCCGAGCTCGCCCGTGTCGCCGCCGACCCCCGCACCGAGGAGGCCAACCGGGTGGCGCTGGAGCGGGTCATCGCCGCCGAGCCCCACTGGGTCGGCATCCGCACGGCCCGCGAGGCGGTCGGGATCGAGACGGGCCAGTTCCTGCACGCCGGCCCGCCGATCACCTGGGAGCGGGCCTCGGGACCGCTGCGCGGCGCACTGATCGGCGCGATGCTCTACGAGGGGATGGCGGAGACGCCCGAGGAGGCGCAGCGCATCGGCGAGCGCGGCGAGCTCGAGCTGGCGCCCTGCCACCACCACCGCGCCGTCGGACCGATGGCCGGTGTCGTATCGCCGTCGATGCCGATGTTCGTCGTGGAGAACGGCGCGTTCGGCAACGTGGCGCACTGCTCGCTCAACGAGGGCCTCGGCAAGGTGCTGCGCTACGGCGCCTACGCGCCGGAGGTCGTCGAGCGCCTGCAGTGGATGGCGCAGGTGCTCGGCCCCGCGTTGGGCGCCGCGGTCGGCCGGCTGGGTTCGCTGGACCTGCGGGCCGTCATCTCGCAGGCCCTGCAGATGGGCGACGAGCTGCACAACCGCAACCGGGCGGCGTCGGCCCTGATCGTGCGCGAGATCGTGCCGCCGCTGCTGGAGGCCGGCATCGACCCGGGCGACCTCGCCGACGTCGTGCGCTTCGTCAACGGCAACGAGCACTTCTTCCTCAACCTCGGCATGCCCGCGGCCAAGTCCGCCATGGACCCCGCGCGCGACCTGCCCGGCTCCACGATGGTCGTCGCCATGGCCCGCAACGGCACCGACTTCGGGGTGCAGGTGTCGGGCACCGGCGACCAGTGGTTCACCGGCCCCGCCGAGGTGCCCGACGGGCTGTTCCTCGGCAACTACACCGCCGAGGACGCCAACCCGGACATCGGCGACTCCACGATCATGGAGACGGCCGGAGTCGGCGGGTTCGCCATGGCCGCCGCCCCCGCCATCGTCCGCTTCGTCGGCGGGCAGGCGTCCGACGCGCTGGACGCGACCCGCTCCATGTACTCGATCGCGCTCGGCGAGCACCCGCACTACCAGGTGCCGATCCTGGAGTTCCGTGGCACGCCGGTCGGCATCGACGTGACCCGCATCGTGCGCACCGGGACGCTGCCGTTCGTCAACACCGGCATCGCGGGCAAGGAGGCCGGCACCGGGCAGGTCGGGGCGGGGCTGGTGTCGCCGCCGATATCGGCGTTCGCCGACGCCGTCCGGGCGCTGGCGGCCGCCGCCGAGGCGCCGGTGGGGTGAACGCCGCGGACGACCGGCCGATCCTCGTCACCGGTGCCGGCGGCAAGACCGGCCGCGCGGTCCTGCGCGCGCTCGTCGACGCCGGTGCGCCCGCGCGGGCCCTGCTCCGCGGCCCCGACCGGCTGGCGGACGCCCCCGGACTGCACGGCACGGTCGAGACGGTCGTCGGCGACCAGCGTGACCGCGACGACCTCGAAGCGGCACTGGACGGGGTGGCCGCCGTGTACGCGATCGCGCCGAACCTGCACCCCGACGAGGTCGTCATGGGCCGGGCGCTGGTCGACGCGTGCCGACGCCGTGGCCTGACGCGGGTCGTCTACCACTCGGTGATCCACCCGCAGGTGCGGGCCATGCCGCACCACGCCGACAAGGGCCGCGTCGAGGAACTGCTGGTCACCAGCGACCTCGACTGGACGATCCTGCAGCCCAACGCCTACCTGCAGAACCTGCGCGGCTACGTCGACGGACTGCGCGACGGCGTCTACGCGGTGCCCTACGCCACCGACCGGCGCCTGGCGATGGTCGACCTGGACGAGGTCGCCGAGGTGGCCGCCCGGTGTCTCGTCGAGGGCCTGGGCGTCCACGCCAGCTTCGAACTGTCCGGGCCGGCCGAGGTGAGTGCCGATGACGTCGCGGCGGCCGCCGCGCGGGCGCTCGGGCGGCCCGTGACCGCCGTTCGCCGCGACCCGGCCACCTGGGTGGCCGGCCAGTCGGGGCTGTGCGAGGAGACGCGCCGCCGCCTGCTGGCGATGCTCACCGCCTACGACCAACACGGCTCGCCGGGCGATGCCACCGTGTTGGGCGCCCTGCTCGGCCGCGCACCTCGCGGTCTCGACGACGTGCTCCCCGCGCTCCTGGCCTGACCGGGGTCCCGACGGGGCAGGATGCAGGACACTCCCACCTCCTTCTCGGCAGATGTTGCCGAGCATCGCGTCCATACCGATGCATGACTGCCAGTCACGGCCCGGTCGGCCCGCCATAGGGTGCCGGGGTGAGGGAGCGGCCCGCCGTGGCGCGGAGCCGGGCCGGCCGGACGAAGGAGCACAGCTCGTGAGACGCATCCGCATCGGCATCGACACCGGCGGCACCTTCACGGACGTCGTCGCGTTCGACGAGTCCACCGGCTCGCTGACCACGACGAAGACCCCGTCGACGCCCAGCGACCCGGGGGAGGGCTTCCTCAACGGGGTCGACAAGGTGCTCGGCCTGCTCGGCGCCGGCGGCGAGGAGGTCGCGGCCGTCTCGCACGGCACGACGGTGGCCACCAACGCCCTGCTCGAGGATCGCATCGAGCACATGGGGCTGATCACCACGACCGGCTACCGGTTCATCCTCGAGATCGCTCGCCAGTCCGTGCCCGACGGTTACGGCAACAGCTACTTCTGGGTGAAGCCCGACCGCATCGTCCCCGTCGACCGGGTCAAGGAGGTCGGCGGCCGGCTGGACGTCCGCGGCGAGGAGGTCGCCCCCTTCGACGAGGAGGACGCGGTCGCCGTCGCGCGCTGGTTCAGGGGCCGCGGCATCGAAACCATCGGGGTCTGCTTCCTGCACGCCTACGCCAACGACGTCCACGAGCGGCGCATGCTCGAGGTGCTGCAGCGGGAGCACCCGGACGCAGTCGTCTCGCTGTCCAGCGAGGTGCTGCGCGAGTACCGCGAGTACGAACGCACCGTCACGACGCTGGTCGACGCCTCGGTCAAACCGCGTGTCGGGCGCTACATCCGCGGGATCGCGCAGCGCCTGGACGCCTACACCACCGGCAACGGCGACGGCGGCGCCACCGAGGTCAGCGTCCCGTTCTACATCATGAAGTCCAACGGTGGGGTCATCAGCTCCAACGAGGTCGTGCACCAGCCGATCACGACCGTGCTGTCGGGTCCCGCCGCAGGTGCCCTGGGTGCCGCGCTGGTGGCGGGCGAGGCCGGCTACGACCGCATCCTCACCTGCGACGGCGGCGGGACCTCGACCGACGTGTCCGTGGTCCTCGGCGGCGAGCCGACGCTGACGACCGAGGGCTCGATCGGCCGCTTCCCGTCCAAGATCCCGATGATCGACATCGTGACCGTCGGGGCCGGCGGCGGCTCGATCGCCTGGATCAGCCCCGAGGGCAACCTCAAGGTCGGGCCGCGCTCCGCCGGCGCCGACCCGGGACCGCTGTGCTACGCCAAAGGCGGCACCGAACCGACCGTCACCGACGCGCACGTCTTCCTCGGGCGCATCCCGCCGCACCTGCTGGGCGGCGAGATCCCGCTCGACCGCGACGCCGCCCGGGCCGGCATCGAGCGGCTGGCCGGCGAGCTCGGCCTCAGCTCCGAGGACGCCGCCCGCGGCATCCTGGAGATCTCCGCCTGGAACCAGGCCAACGCCATCCGCCAGATCACGGTCAAACGTGGCCTGGACGTGCGCGAGTTCGCGATGGCCGCGTTCGGCGGCTCCGGGCCGCTGCTGGTCTGCCGGCTCATCGACATCCTCGGCCTGCAGGCCGTGGTCGTGCCGCTCGATCCCGGCAACCTGTCGGCCTTCGGCCTGCTCACGGTCGACGTGAAGAACGACTACGTGCAGACCCACGTGGTCCCGGACGCGAGCCTCGACCTCGACCAGATCGCCGCGGTCTACGGCGCCCTGGAGGAGCGGGCCGCCGACGCGCTGGACCGCGAGGGCTTCGACCCCGCCGACCATCGCTTCGTGCGCACCGCCGACCTGCGCTACGACGGGCAGGCCTTCGAGGTACGCGTGCCGGCCTCCGCCGGACCCGTCGACGCCGACTTCCAGCGCGCCGTCGTCGCCGCCTTCCACGACGAGCACGAACGCCTCTACGGCTACTGCTACCGCGACGAGCCGCGCCACGGCGTGGAGTGGGTGAACCTGCGCGTCAGCGGCGTCGGCCCGATCCAGCGGCCGAGCCTGCGGCGCCTGGAGCCGGGCGACGGCGACACCTCGGGGGCCCGCACCGGGACCCGCCCGGTCGTCTTCGGCGGTGACGCCGTCGACACCCCGATCTACGCCCGCGAGCGGCTGCGCGCCGGCGACCTCGTCGAGGGACCGGCGATCGTCGAGGAGTTCGGGTCCACGGTCCCGATCCACCCCGGCTTCTCCGCGCGCGTGGACGAACTGGCCAACCTCGTCGTCACCTCGGTGCACGCCGACACGACCGCCGAAGGAGCGCGGTGATGAGCAACCACGAACCGCTCGCACCCGAAGCCCCGCACGCCGCATCCAAGGGCGTCGACCCGATCGTGCTGGAGATCGTGCAGGGCACGCTCGCCTCGATCGAGAAGGAGGTCGAGGACGCGATCGGCCGGACGTCGCGCTCGCCGATGATCCGCGACGCGCACGACTACCGCGCCGGCATCCACGACGCGAAGCTGCGCAAACTCACGGGCCGGTCGTACTCCGCGCTGGTGCACCCGGTCGCGCGCGACTTCCCGCCGGAGACCATGCACCCGGGCGACGTCTTCTTCCACAACGACGTCTACCTCTCCGAGGGCGGCATCGGCCACCTGCCGGACCTGTGCGTCACCGTGCCGGTGTTCCACGAGGACCGCGTCGTCGCCTACGTGCAGGCCTTCGGCCACCACGACGACATCGGTGGTTGCGTGCCCGGCTCCATGCCCTCGGGCGCACGTAGCGTCTTCGAGGAAGGCTTGATGGTCCCGCCCATCAAGCTGTGGGACCGGGGCGTTCCCAACCGTGCCGCGCTCACCATCATGACCCGCAACTCGCGCATGCCCGACTCGCTGGCCGGTGACCTCGACGCGGAGTGCTCCGCCTGCCTGATGGGCTCGCGGCGCCTGTCCGAGCTGTTCGAGCGCTACGGCCTGGAGACCGTCGAGGCCTGCTTCGACGCGATCATCGCCAACAACGCGGAGACCTACCGGCGAGAGATCCTGCCCAAGATCCCCGAGGGGACCTACGTGTGGGAGGACTACGCGGAGCACGACGGCGTCGACGAACCGAAGCTGCACCGCCAGCGCATCACGCTGACCAAGGTGCCGGACAAGCTGATCATCGACTTCACCGGGACCTCGCCGCAGGCCAAGGGCCCGATCAACCACTGCGGCGACTACGCCGACGGCAACTTCCTCAAGAAGTGGCTCGGCCCGATCCTGCGCAACCTCGCCGACACGCCCGAGCGGATGGCGGAGCTCGACGTCAACGAGGGCATCGTGGACCTGATCGAGATGCGCTTCCCGGAGAAGGGCACCCTGCTCACGCCGATCTTCCCGGCGCCGACCAACGCCCGCACGTTCGTGATCCTGCGGCTGCTCGGCGTGCTCGCCGGGGTGTTGGCCAAGGCCACCGACGGGCGCATGCCCGCCGACCAGGAGACGATCCGCTACACGGGCGTCTACGGCCGGCGCGCCGACGGCAGCTCCTACCTCATGCGCGAGGTGCTCGGCGGCGGCTCGGGCGGGCGCTACTACAGCGACGGCGAGGACACGATCCACGTCGTGCCCGACTCGCGCAACCTGCCGACCGAGTTCACCGAGTCGCGCTTCCCGTTCCGGGTGGAGAAGCTCGGGCTGGCGGTCGACTCCGGCGGGCCCGGCCAGTTCCGCGGCGGGCTCGGCTACGACAAGTGGATCCGGATGCTCGAGCCGGCGTCGTTCATGTCGATCGCCGACCGCTCGATCCTGGCCTGCTGGGGGGTCAACGGCGGCCGCGCCGGCGCGCCGTTCCGGGTCACCGTCGACCCGGGCGGCCCCACCGAGCGCGAGCTCGAGGGCCTGGTCGACGACGAGCCGATCGCTGCCGGCGAGGTGATCCGGATCCGCACCACCGGCGGCGGTGGCTGGGGCGACCCCCTGGACCGCGACGTCGACCTGGTCGGCCGCGACGTGCTCTGGGGCAAGGTCAGCCGTGACGGTGCGCGGGAGGACTACGGCGTCGTGGTCACCGGCCCCGACGACGAGCCCGTGGTCGACCACGACGCCACCGTCGATCTGCGCGCCCGCCTGCGCGAGGAACGCGGCGAGCAGCCGGCGTTCTTCGACCGCGGCCCCGGCTACGCGCGGCTCGACCCGGACGGTCAGCCCTTCCCCGAGGTCGACCGGCGCTGACTCGGGGTCGGCACCGGGTACTCCCGGAGTGACCGTGGCCCGCGGACGGTGGATGCTCGTGATGTCGGACGAAACCGAGATCGCAGACAGGAGCACCACCGTGTCGCAGCAGCCGTCCTCCGGCGCCACCGGGTCCGTCCCGCCGGCCGCGCCGCAACCGCCGCGCCGCCTGTACCGCTCCCGCACCGACCGCGTGATCGGCGGCGTGTGCGGTGGGCTGGCGGCCTACTTCGACGTCGACCCGACCCTGGTCCGCGTGCTGGCCGTCGTCTCGCTCGTGCTGCCGGGCCCGCAGATCCTGGCCTACCTCGTGGCCTGGATCGTCATGCCCGAGGAGCCGTGGCAGCCCGCGCCCGCCCCGCAGACCCCGGTCGCCTCGCCGCCCGCGAACCCGCCGGCGGCCGACCACTAGGCTCGAACGACGCCGACGTCGCCCGGACCAGGAGCCCCCATGACCGAGCAGCGCACCGGACCCGGCCCCCTCGCGGGCATCCGCGTCGTCGACCTGTCCCGCGCCCTGTCGGGCCCGTACGCGAGCATGATGCTCGCCGATGCCGGTGCCGAGGTGATCAAGGTCGAGCGCCCGGGATCCGGAGACGACACCCGCGGGTGGGGGCCACCGTTCGTCGGCGACGACCAGGCGGAGTCGGCCTATTACCTGTCGATCAACCGCTCGAAGAAGTCCGTCACGCTGGACCTGAAGGACGCCGACGACCTGGCGCGTCTGCGTGCCCTGATCCAGGATGCGGACGTGCTGGTGGAGAACTTCCGCCCCGGCGTGATGGACCGTCTCGGGCTGGGTGAGCAGGCGCTGGCCGAGCTCAACGACCGGCTGGTGATCCTCTCGATCACCGGCTTCGGCGAGGGTGGTCCCGACGGACAGCGCTCCGGCTTCGACCAGATCATCCAGGGCGAGGCCGGCCTCATGGGGATCACGGGCCCGGTCGGGGGCCCGCCCACGAAGATGGGCGTGCCGATCACCGACATCCTGTCGGGGATGTTCGGTGCCTACGGCGTGGTGGCCGCCCTGCACGAACGTGAACGGACCGGCACGGGGCAACGCGTCACCACCTCGCTGCTGGCCTCGGCGGTGGCCGTGCACACCTTCCAGGGCACCCGCTGGACGCTGGCCGGCGAGGTCCCCGAGCCGGGCGGCAACCGCCATCCCACCATCGCGCCCTACGGCGCGTTCACCTGCGCCGACGGCTGGGTCAACGTCGCGGTCGGCTCGGAGGGGCTGTGGCAGCGGTTCGC
Source organism: Egicoccus sp. AB-alg2 (assembly GCF_041821065.1). NCBI lineage: Bacteria > Bacillati > Actinomycetota > Nitriliruptoria > Egicoccales > Egicoccaceae > Egicoccus > Egicoccus sp. AB-alg2. Next base: position 341,965 of record NZ_JBGUAX010000004.1, read on the forward strand.
GCCGGTCGCCGGTCTGGACGTCGACGACCCGCGTTACTCGACCAACCGTGACCGCGTCGCCAACTGGGACGAGCTGGAGGCGGAGATCAACGCCGTGCTGGCGAAGGACACCGTCGACGCCTGGATGGAGCGGTTCAACGAGGCCGGGGTGCCGGCCGGGCGTATCCGCACGATGGACCAGGTCTACGGCTGGGAACAGCTCGAGCACCTCGGCCTCGTCGACCGGGTCGCGCACCCGACCGCCGGCGACCTCGCGCTGCCGGGCGCGCCGGTGTCCTGGTCCCGATCGGGCCGCCGGCCCGCCACGCCGCCGCCGCTGCTGGGCGAGCACGACGACGAGGTCTTCGACGAGCACTGACGCACCCGGCCGGTTCAGAACAGCAGGCGTGTGCGCAGCAGTCCGGCGGCCTCGACCGGCGTGGCCTGCAAGGACACCGGTGTGCGTCCATCGGCGGCCCCGCCCACGTCAGCACGCCCGGACAGGACCCAGCAGAAGTCGAGCGCGTCCAGTTCGAGCTGCTGGGTCGCCGCGCCGTTCGTCACGCGCAACTCGACCGCGCCGGTGAGCGTGAGCAGGAGGGGCGCGCCGTGACGCTCCATCCACTCGCGTACGACGTCCTCCACGATGCGCCGGTCCAGGGTCGGTGCCTGGGGCCGTGGCCGGCCGGTGGCGCGGGCGACGTCGAGCGTGTGCATCCACACGTCGCGCGTGTAGATGACGTCCATCAGCCGTCCGAGCGCGAAGTGCGTCGGCATCCCGGCGGCCGTGGATCCCTGCGGCGCGATGGGCAGCCGCGCGCGTCGCAGCGGTGACGGCAGCCGCATCCGCCCCCGGACGGCGGCCGGCGCCAGCGCCCGCAGCCGCGCCAGCCGCTGCTGCGGGGACAGGTGCGCGTGCTCGCGGACCTGCAGCGCGTTCGTGGCGTCCAGGCCGTTGCCGTCGAACTCGTCGGCGTGCCGGCGGCCCCACCACTGCTGGCGCACCAGCTCCGGCACGGACGCGCAGGACCGCGCCGCACCGATCACGTGACCGACCAGGTCGGCCACGTTCCAGGCCCGGCACACGGTCGGTGCGCGCCACTCGTCGGGTTCGAGCTGCTCCAGCAGAGCCACGAGTTGCGTGTAGGCCGCTGCCGCCAGCTCGGGGGCGTCGGTGTCGCGGGCGACCCGGTCGAGGTCCCCGGCGGAGCGGGTCGTCTCCAGCGTCATCCTCTGCCCTCCGGCCGCGGGGCTCGTGGCGGCCTGGCGGCCCGGTCGCCGCGCCGGGCTACCGGCCCTGGGTGGCCAGGTCCCCGGTCGGTCCGAGCCAGCCCAATCGCCGCGAGACGGTGTCCGCGGTCTCGCGGACCAGCGCTCCCGCGTCCGCCAGTTGCCGCGGCTCGAGACGGTACTCCGGGCCCGAGGCGACGATCGCGGCGACCACGACGCCGTCCGGGTCGCGGACCGGTGCCGCCACCGCGTGCAGTCCCCGTTCGAGTTCGCCGATCGTCACCGCATAGCCGCGCGAACGCGCCCGCTCGAGGTCACGCCGCAGTTCGTCCGGATCGGTGATGGTCCGTTTCGTCCGTGCCTGGAGAGGCCGCCCCAGGACGTCCTGGCGCAGGTCCGCCGGCCCCCACGTGAGGAAGACCTTCCCGCTCGCGGTGGCGTGCAGCGGATGACGTTGCCCGATCCAGTCCACGGAGATCAGCGACGTGGAGAGGTCCGCCTGCACAATGCTGATGACCTCGCCCTCCTCGAGCACGGCGAGGTTCACCGGCTCGTCTAGCCGTTCGCTGAGCTGCTCGCAGGCCGGGCGGGCCACCTCGACCAGGTCGATCTCGCCACGGATGCCGGCCGCGAGCCGCGCCATGGCGAATCCGAGGCGGTACTTGTTGCTCGACGGGTCCTGCTCGACGATGCCGCGGGCCTCGAGCGTGGAGACGAGCCGGAACACGGTCGACTTGTGGACGTCCAGTTCCCGGGCGATCTCGGTGACGCCCGACCAGCCGTCACGGGCGAGGATCTCCATGATCGAGACGGCACGGTCGACCGACTGCACGGCAGCGGCCCGCCTCCGAGGGTCGCTCGCCGTTCCGTCGCTGGCCATGCCCGGCACCCTAGCGATCCTTGACCGCGTGGCGCGTGTGCCGCAGACTGTTGCGCATGACGAGAAACGTTGTCCATCGCGCAACTCGGTCGGTCGGCGCATGAACGCATGAGTCAGCCGAGCGACCTCGACATCGCCCGTCGGGCGCGGCTCGAGCCGCTGACCTCGATCGCCGCGCAGATGGGCATCGGCCCGCACCTGCTGGAGCACTACGGCGAGGGCGTGGCCAAGATCAAGCTGGCCGCGATCGAGGAGCTGGCGGACCGCCCGCGCGCGAAGTACGTGGTCGTTTCCGCCATCACCCCCACACCGCTGGGGGAGGGCAAGACCACCACGACCGTTGGCCTCGGGCAGGGGTTCACCCACGTCGGGCGGCGCGCCACGGTCGCGATCCGGCAGCCCTCCATGGGTCCGACGTTCGGTATCAAGGGCGGTGCCGCCGGTGGCGGTCACAGCCAGGTAGTACCGATGGAGCTGCTCAACCTCCACCTCACGGGCGACATGCACGCGGTCACCGCGGCCCACAACCTGCTGGCCGCGATGATCGACAACCACGTGCACCACAGCGACGACTTCTTCCACGTCGACCGTCACTCCATCACCTGGCGTCGGGTGCTGGACGTCAACGACCGGGCGCTGCGCAACATCATCACGGGCCTCGGCACCCGGACCGACGGGGTGATCCGCGAGACCGGCTTCGACATCACCGCGGCGTCCGAGGTCATGGCGGTGCTGGCGCTGGCGACCTCGCTGCGGGACCTGCGCGAGCGCATGGGTCGCATCGTGATCGGCGCCACCACCGAGGGCAAACCCATCACGGCCGAGGACCTCAAGGCCGCGGGCGCCATGACCGTGATCATGCGCGAGGCCATCAAGCCCAACCTGATGCAGACGCTGGAGCACACGCCGGTACTGGTCCACGCCGGCCCGTTCGGCAACATCGCCCACGGCAACTCGTCGGTCGTCGCCGACCTGATCGGCATCCACACCGGCGACTACCTCGTCACCGAGGCCGGCTTCGGCGCCGACATGGGCGCCGAACGGTTCTTCAACATCAAGTGTCGGACCTCCGGCCTGGAGCCGGACGCCGCGGTCCTCGTCACCACCGTCCGCGCCCTCAAGGCCCACTCGGGTCGCTACGAGATCGTGGCCGGGCGTCCCCTGCCCGACGCCCTGCTGCGCGAGGCGCCCGACGACGTCCACGCCGGGGCCGCCAACCTGCGCAAGCAGGTGGACAACATCCGTCTCCACGGGGTCCCGGCCGTCGTCGCCATCAACGCGTTCCCGACCGACCATCCCAGCGAGCACCAGGCGATCCGCGAGATCGCGCAGGAGCTGGGCGTGCGGGTGGCGGTGAGCACCCACTTCGCCGACGGTGGCCGCGGCGCCGCTGAACTGGCCGAGGCCGTGGCCGAGGCCGCCGACGAGCCCAGCGAGTTCCGCCTGCTGTATCCGGACCATGCCAGCCTGCGTCAGAAGATCGAGACGGTCGCGACCCGCGTGTACGGCGCGGACGGGGTCGCCTACGACCTGGCGGCCCAGCGTCAACTGGACCGCTACGAGGCCAACGGGTTCGGCGCCCTCCCGGTCTGCATCGCCAAGACGCACCTGTCGATCTCCTCGGACCCGCTGCTGAAGGGGGCGCCGAGCGGCTGGACGCTGCCGGTCCGTGAGGTCCGAGCCTCGGTGGGTGCCGGCTTCGTCTACCCCATCTGCGGTGACATGCGCACGATGCCGGGGCTGAGCTCGCACCCGGCCGCCCACCGCATCGACATCGACGCGAACGGCGAGATCGTGGGGCTGTCCTGAACCTGCGTGACCTCACCCTCGAGCGGTTCCTCGACCAGGTCGCGGCGCGCGAAGCCGCGCCGGCCGGTGGGGTCGTCGTCGCGACGACGATCGCCGCTGCGGCCGGGCTGGTGGCGATGGCCGCCCGCTTCGCCGACGACCTCGAGGACGGCCAGGAGCTCGCCGCCGCGGCCGACCGGACCCGCGACGAGTCGCTCGACCTCGGAGAGCAGGACGCCGTCGCCTATGGCGAGGTGCTGCGGGCTGCGCGTTCGGCGCAGGACGGGGACCGTCGTCAGCGCATCCGCGCGGCGCTGACGACCGCCGCCGAGGTGCCACTGGGCATGATCGCCCGCGCCCAGGACGTCGGTCGGCTCGCCGCGCGGCTCGCACGCGAGGGCAACCCCAACCTCCGGGGCGACGCCCTCACGGCGCTCACCCTCGCCGAGGCGGCGGCGCGCAGCGCCGCGCTGCTGGTCCGGCTCAACGTCGAGGCGGGGGCCCTGGACCCCGACCTGCTGTCCCGGGCATGGGGCGGCTGCCGCGACCTGGCTGCCGAGCTCGACGGGGCTCTGGGGGAGTAGAACGCCGGATCGTGTTGCGGAACACGGAACGGTTCTGGCATACGCATTGACGACGCACGGATATATCTCTACCGTCGGCAACGGAGGGGATCGGAGTGCCCGTGACCACCGATGCCGCGTCACCGCTCGTCACGGGCGCGCCGGCGTCCCTGGACCGACTCACTGTCCTGGTCCCCGAAGACGCCGCGACGGCGTCGCTGAGCGAGCAGGCGTACTACGTCCTTCGCGACCGGATCGTGACGCTGCAGCTGGCGCCGGGCACGCTCGTCAACGAGCGCACGCTGATGGCCGAGACCGGATTCGGGCGCACGCCGATCCGTGAGGCGCTGCGACGACTGGCCGACGAGGACCTCGTGGAGGTCCACCCCCGCCGGGCGATCCACGTCACCCCGGTCGACGTCGGAGACCTGCGCGCCATCTCCGAGCTCCGGGTCGAGCTCGAGGGGTTCGTCGCACGGCTGGCCGCCCGACGCGGCAACGAACGCGACCGCACCGATCTCGCGCGCCTGCTGGAGGAGACGTCGGGAACCGACGGCGCCGCCGCGCAGCGGGACCTGATCGAACTCGACCAGCGGATCCATCGGGTGATCCGCCGGGCGGCGCACAACCCGTTCCTGGAGGCGGCCCTCGACCGCAGTTACGTGCTGGCGCTGCGGCTGTGGTTCCTCGCCCTCGACCGGGTTCCACGCCTCGAGGACGCCGTCCACGAGCACGAGCAGTTGCTGCGGGCCATCCTGGCGGGCGAGGCCGACGCCGCCGAGGCGATCGCGCGCGACCACGTCGCCGGGTTCGAGCACCAGATCCGTCAGCTGTTGTGACCGGCGCCCCACGGGGGCAGGAGGTGGCAGACCGTGGCCGAGCTCCCGGAGCAGGCGCACGTCGTCGTGATCGGTGCGGGCATCGTCGGCAACTCGCTGGTCGGGCATCTCGCCGACCTCGGGTGGCGGAATCTGCTGCTCGTGGACAAAGGGCCGTTGCCCGACCCGGGCGGGTCGACGGGCCACGCGTCGAACTTCATCTTCCCGGTCGATCACGGCAAGGAACTGGCGCTGCTCACGCTCGACTCCCAGCGCCAGTACGAACAGCTGGGCGTGCAGACCACCTGTGGAGGGATCGAGGTCGCCCGGACGCCGGAACGCATGGAGGAGCTACGCCGCCGGATGGCCTCGGCGCGGGTCTGGGGGGTCGACGCCGAGCTGATCGGGCCCAAGGAGGTCGGCGAACTGGTCCCGTTCGTCGACACCGACATCCTTCTCGGCGGCTTCTACACGCCGTCGGTGTCGGTCGTCGACTCGCTCCAGGCGGGCACGATCATGCGGCAGCGCGCGATCGACGCCGGTGCCCTGCAGGTGTCGCCGTGGACCGAGGTGTCGGGCGTCGACGTCGAACGGGGCCGCGTGACGGCCGTGCGCACCGACAAGGGCACGGTGCGATGCGAGCTGGTCGTGATCGCCTGCGGCGTGTGGAGCCCGCGGATCGCGGCGATGGCCGGGGCCAGCATCCCGCTCACGCCGGCGGTGCACCAGATGATCGACGTCGGACCGATCCCGCTGCTCGAGCAGACGCGCGCGGAGATTGCCTTTCCGATCGTCCGCGACGTCGACACCAACATGTACGAGCGCCAGAACGGCGGCGACATGGAGGTGGGCTCCTACGCGCACCGGCCGATCCTGCACTGGCCGGACGAGATCCCCTCGATCGAGCAGGCGGCGCTGTCGCCGACGCAGCTGCCGTTCACGGCCGAGGACTTCGACCCGCAGATGGAGGACGCGCTCGCGCTGATGCCGACGCTGCTGGACACCCCGGGTGCCGGCATCAAGCACGCCATCAACGGGCTGCTCTCGCTGACCCCGGACGGCTCGCCGCTGCTGGGCGAGACGCCGGAGGTGAAGGGGCTGTGGTCGGCGGCGGCCGTCTGGATCAAGGAAGGTCCCGGGGTCGGGCGGGCGCTGGCCGAGTGGATGACGCAGGGACAGCCGGAGCTCGACCTCCACGGCGCCGACATCGCCCGGTTCACGCCCAACCGCCGGACCCCGACCCACGTCCGCGCCCGCGCCGCGGAGGGCTTCAACAAGACCTACGGGATCGTGCATCCCCGCGAGCAGTGGGCGTCGGACCGTGGCAGCCGGCTCGCGCCCTTCCACCGACGTACCGAGGCGCTGGGCGCCGTCTACTTCGAGGCCGGCGGGTGGGAACGCCCGCAGTGGTACGCGTCCAACGAGCACCTGCTCGACGAGTTCGGCGACCGCGTCACCCGCCGCGAGCACGAGTGGGACGCCCGCTGGTGGTCACCGATCATCGACGCCGAGCACCTGGCGCTGCGCGAACGCGTGGCGATGATCGACCTCACGGCCTTCACGATCTTCGAGGTCACGGGACCGGGCGCGCTCGACTACCTGCAGTACCTGACGGTCGCCAACCTGGACCGCCCGGTCGGCCGCATCGTCTACACGCCCGTGCTGACCTCCAACGGCGGCTTCCGCAGCGACCTCACGATCGTCAGGCTCGGCTGGGACCACTTCCGCATCATCACGGGCGGTGCCGACCGGGGGCGCGACCTGAAGTGGTTCCGTGACCACCTGCCCGCCGACGGCTCGGCGCACCTGGTGGACGCGACCGGGGCCTGGACCACGATCGGGGTGTGGGGGCCACAGGCACGCGCGATGGTTTCCAGCATCACGAACGCCGACGTGTCGAACGAGGGCTTCCCCTTCGGCGCCGCGCGCTGGGTCGACCTCAACGGCGTGCAGACCCTGATGGTGCGCATCTCCTACGTCGGCGACCTCGGCTGGGAGCTGCACGCGCCGATCGAACAGGGCGAACGGCTGTGGGACACGCTGTGGGAGGCGGGCCAGCCGTTCGGGGTCGTGCCCGCCGGCGCCGGCGTGTACGGCACGACGGGACGGCTGGAGAAGGGCTACCGGCTCGTGGGCGCCGAACTGGAGGCAGAGTACGACCCGGTCGAGGCCGGGCTCGCCCTGCCGAAGGTCAAGGACGCCGACTTCGTCGGCAAGCAGGCCTACCTGGCCGCGCGCGAACGGGAACCGGTCGCGGTGCTGTGCACGCTGACCGTCGAGGACCACGTCTCGGCGTCGGGGATGCGCCGCCATCCCCAGGGCGGCGAGCCGATCCTGACGCTCGGTGGCGGCCGGATCGTGGACCGGCGCGGCCGCCCGTCACGGGTCACGTCGACGGGCTCGGGACCGTCGGTGGGCAAACAGTTGATCCTCGCGTACCTGCCACCGGAGCACGCGGCGGTCGGCACCGACCTGCTGGTCGAGTACATGGGCGAGCGGTATCCCGTGAAGGTCGCCGTCGCGGGCCGCACGCCGCTGTTCGATCCCGAAGACGCGCGCATGAAGGCGTGACCCGGGGAGGAACCCACACGATGAGGATCCTGGTGTGCGTCAAGCGAGTGCCGGCCCCCGGGGCCAGGATCGTGCTGAGCGAGGACGGCACGGCGATCGACGACCGGCATCTCGCCTACACCGTCAGCCCGCACGAGGAGTGCGCCGTCGAGGAGGCCGTGCGGCTGGCCGCCGAGCACGGCGGCAGTTCGACCGTGCTCACGCTCGGTCCGCCCGCCGCCGAGGAACAACTGCGCACGGGGATTTCGATGGGGATCGACCACGCGGTGCTGCTGCCGACCGAGGAACCCGAATGGGATCCGCGGGCGGTGGCCACCGCGATCGCCGAGGCCGTCCGGCTCCTCGAGGCGGAGGGCGGCACGTTCGACCTCGTGCTCTTCGGCAACGAGTCCGCGGACGCCGCGAACTACCAGGTCGGCATCCGCGTGGCGACGGTGCTGGGCCGCCCCGTGGTCGGTGGCGTGAAGCGGATCGAGCTGACCGCGGCCGGGGCGGCCTTCCACCGGGGCGTGAGCGACGGGTTCGAGCGCTGCGACGTCCCGCTGCCGGCGATCGCCGCGGTCAAGGAGGGCATCAACGTGCCGCGCTACCCGGCCATGCGCGGGCGACTGCTGGCCCGGAAAGCGGAGATCCGCCGGTTGGCGCCGACGCGGCGGCCCGACGCGCTACGGCTGGTGCGACTCCGGCAGCCGGTCCAGGCCGAGACGACGACCGTCGTGCTGGGCGCCGGCGCCGAGGCGGCGCCGGCGGTCGCGACGCTGCTGGAGGAGGTGGGGTTGCTGTGAGTGGGGTGCTGGCGCTGCTCGACCTCGATCGGGAGGGGCTCGCCGCCGGTCCGACCGAGCGGCTGCTGACCTTCGCCCGCCGGGTCGCCGAGGCGGACGGCGTGCCGCTGGAGGCGGTCATGATCGGCGCCCTGGACGGGCGCGGGCCCGCGATCCTGGCCGCGCAGGGGGTCGAGGTGGTGCACGTGGTCGACGCCCCGCTGCTGGCCGACTATGCGCCGGCGGCCTGGGCTGCGGCGGTCGTGCAGGTCCTGGGTGCCAGCGCGGCGCGGGTGCTGCTCGCCCCGGCCAGCGCCCGCGGCAACGAGGTGCTCGCGCACCTCGCCGCCCGCACCGACCTGCCGATGGCCGCCAACGTCGTCGCGTTGCAGCCGGCCGCCGACGGCTGGGAGCTGACGCGGCACCGGTGGGGCGGGATCCTGCTCGAGGACGCCCACCTCGCCGCGGAGGTCGCGCTGGCCACGGTGGTCGCGCACACGGTCACCGCCGAGCCGGCCGCGTCCCCCGGTTCGGCCGAGGTGCGGGCGACCACCCCGGAGCTGACCGACGAGTTGACGGTGGGACGGGTCCGTGAGCACGTCCGCCGCACGGCCGGGGTCGGTCTCGCGACCGCGTCGGTCGTGGTCGCCGGCGGCCGAGGGGTCGGCAGCGCCGAGGGGTTCGCCGCCCTGGAGGAGCTGGCCGAGCTGCTCGGCGGCGCGGTCGGCTGCTCGCGTGTCGCGACCAACAACGGCTGGCGCTCGCACAACGACCAGGTCGGCCAGACCGGCACCCGGGTCGCCCCCGACCTCTACATCGCGCTGGGCATCAGCGGTGCGACCCAGCACTGGGTCGGTTGCATGGCTGCCAAGCGCATCCTGGCGGTCAACACCGATCCGGACGCGCCAATGGTGACGCGCGCCGATTACGCGGTGATCGGCGACCTCCACCCCTTCGTGGCCGCGCTGGTCGAGGAGGTCCGCAAGCGCAAGTCGGTGCCGGTTTGAACCGCCGGGACCCGTGTGCTCGCGTCGCTTCGGCGGGGACGCCGCGGCGGTCGTGGACCGGGCCCCAACCGACGCAGGCGGGCGGAAGATCCGGCATTCGAGTTGTTGGTGCCGCGGCTCGTCGCGGACGAGCTCGTGGAAGCGGATGCCGCTGGGTGCGTGACCGCGCCGCTCGTGGAAGGTGCGCGCGGGGGCGGTGGTTGTCGGAGGTGATCTCGGGCCGCCATGCGCCGGCGTCGAAGGCCCAGGTCTCGAACTCGGTCACCAGGCGTGAGCCCACGCCCATACCCGCGGCCTCCCTCCTGCGTCAGGTCACGAGGGCGCGGGCGACGAGCGCGAACCGTTCGTCACGTACCCGACGGCCCCCACAGCTGGGGGACGTCGCTGAGGTCGTGCACGGTGAGCGTGTCGACCAGCGGTGCCACCACGGCAGTCAGGGTGCATGCAGGGCGGGGCTCGCGGCGGTGGTTACGGACGGAGGATGACGTTGCCGACCTTGCGTCCGCTGTCGACGCGCTGGTGAGCCTCGACGACGTCGTCCAGCCCGTAGGTGCGGTCGTTCACGACGGTGAGTGCACCTTCGGCGACCAGTTGCAGTAGGAACCGGAAGTCGTCCGTGCGCTCGGGTGAGGTGCCGGTGACGACCTGGCCGCGGGCGCGGATCGTGTCGCCGAGGTTCGCCACGGCGAGCAGCAGCATCCCGTTCGTGCGCAGCAAGCGCCGTGCGGCGGTGACGGGCAGGTTGCCGACCGTGTCGAGCACCACGTCGAAGCGCTCGGTCGTCGCGAGCAGGTTCTGCCGTGTGTGGTCGATGAGGTGGTCGGCTCCGAGTTCACCCACCAGGGTCAGGTTCGGGGTGCTGGTGACACCGGTGACCGTCGCACCGAGGTGTTTCGCGAGCTGGACGGCGTTGGTGCCGATCGCCCCGGAAGCGCCGTTGACGAGCACGGTGGTGCCGGGCCGCACGGCTGCCTTGTCGCGCAGGAAGAACGACGCGGTGGTGCCTCCGAACAGCACTCCGGCCGCGTCGTCGTGGCTGACCGCTGGAGGCTTGGCCACGAGCCGGCTTGCGGGGACGGCCACGTACTGCGCGTGTGCGCCCATCGCGAGGCCGCTCATGCCGCACACCTCGTCGCCAGGCATGAAGCCCTGCACGCCGGGACCGACCGCTTCGACCGCTCCGGAGACGCAGCTGCCCAGGATCGGGCGGCGAGGCCGGCGCACACCGAACACCAGCCGGGCGGGTAGCCCGAACCCATCAGGGAACCGCGCACCGCGGACACGCGAGTCCGCCGAGGTCACCGCTGCCGCTCGGATGCGAACCAGCACCTGACCGGTCCGCGGAGCGGGGCGTGGGACCTCGAGGACGCGAACGACCTCGGGTGGGCCGTATGCGTCGATGACCGCTGCCTGCATCGTTCGTCCTTCGCTGAGAGTCACACGTGGAAGCCAGAGTGGTGCCGTCACCCAGTCGTGCGCAGTGCCGTCGCAGGTTGGATCGCGGCGGCGCGCGACGCGGGCCATGCGGTGGCCGCGAGGGCCGCGGCCAGCGGTAGGGCGATGATGAGCAGCAGTGCAGCCCATGGGGTGTGGAAGGGCAGCTGCCCGTCGCCGAACGCCTCCGCGCCGGCCAGCAGCTGCCGCGTGGTGAGCAGTCCGAGCACGACGCCGATGGCCGTGCCCTGCACGGCGATCATCCCGGCCTCGATGAGCAGCGCGGCACGCACCGTCCGCGATGGGACGCCCATCGCGCGCAGCATGCCGATGGCTCGGCGTCGCTCGCGAACCGCGCGGACCATCACGACGGCGAGGCCGGAGATCCCCACGAGAAGCCCCGACGCGAGGAAGCCCTGCACGAGCGCCATGAACCCCAGCTGCTGGCGCACTCCAGCGGTCACCAGGGTCGCGAAGCTCACCGCCTCGGCGCCGTTGGGTAGGAACGCCGAGTCCACCGCGGCGGCGACGACCTCCGCGTCAGCGCCGTCGGCCACAGCGAGGTAGCTGCGGGAGTCAGCGCCGCGGTCGCCGAGCACCTCGTCAGCCGTGCTGCGGCTGACGAGCGCGCCGTTGCCGAGCCAGTCGATGTCTGCGAGCGCAGCTATCCGCAGCTCGCGCTGCTGCCCGTCGGCCCCGACGACGGTGAACGTGTCACCCACGCCGAGCGCCGCGGTGCCCATCGTGGTCACGAGGAAGCCCTCCGGCACGATCACCAGCTCCGGGTCGTCCAGCACCGCACGGAACACCTCGGTGTCGGTGGCGTAGGCGGGATCGCGGCGGAACAGTGCGGGCGTGCCCCGCTCGAGGAGCCCGGCATCGATGCCGGTGAGCGGCGCGGGCAGCGCGCCCGGCAGGTGCGGGGCCTCGAAGGCGGCGACGCCGCGCGTGAAGCTGGTGACAGCCGCGACGTCCTCGCGGGCGAGCAGGTCATCGGCTGCCACGGGATCGGCGGGGCTGCTGTCGAGTAGCACGTCCCAGCCTGCAGCAACGTCGGCGACCATGTCGTCGATCGTGCGCTCGAAGGTCGCGGTGACGGCCGAGATGATCGTCACGGTGAACAGGACGAGGGAGAACATCGCGAGCAGCATCCCGGTGCGGAAGCGGCGCGCCAGCGGGTAGGCGACGCCGAGCCGCGTGGCGAGCCCTCGCCGGCCGCCGAGCCGGTCGAGCAGCAGGCTCCACACGCCGTCCAGGGCGACGGCCATCGCCACCGCACCCGCGGTGAGCACGACACCCTGGGTGACGAAGGCCGCATCGTCGAGACCGCCCATGATGTCGGGGAACAGCGGCAGCGCACCGAGCCCCCAGCCGAGGACGGCCCCGGCGACGAGCAGCCGCGCGACCCGCTCGGGTAGCACCCGGCGCAGGAGCGGACCCGCCGAGAACGCTGCGGCAGGGACGCCGAGCAGCAGGGCGACCGGATCCTCGCTGAGATAGCCGAGGACGCCGACGGCGGCGCCGAGCAGCACGCCGAGGCCGCCGAGCACGAGCGTGGACCGGCGCAGCCGGACCGCCCGCGGCTCGGGCAGCTCACGGATGGCACGGATCACGTTGAGCCGGGCGATGCGCACGCTGGTGAGCCAGATCGTGGTCAACGAGATGACGAGGCCGGCGAGGGCGCCGACGGCGAGGCTCGTCGGCTCGACCACCAGCGGCAGGTCCAGGCTGCGGCCAGGCTGCGCGAACAGCCCGCCCGCGGCCAGCGCCACGAGCCAGCCGACACCGACGCCGGCGAGTGCGCCCAGCACGGCGGCGGGCAGGGCGTACAGCGCCCCTTCGATGGCGAACGTGCGCGACAGCCGCCGGCGGGTGAAGCCGAGCGCGCGGAGCATCCCGAGCTCCGCTCGGCGCTCCTCGGCGAGCATGACGAACAGGTTGACGAGCAGCAGGATCCCGGCGAGGACGCTGAACGCGCCCACGGTGGTGAACAGCTGGGTGATCGCGGCGCCGTCACGGCGGGCGGCGTCGATGATCGTGGCCTTCTCCGCGGTGACCTCCACGGGGTCGCCCGGCAGCGCGGCAACGGCGGCACGCACCTGCGCGGCGGCATCGTCAGTGGCGTCCCTCGTGTCGAGGACCCCGCCGGACAGTGAGATGAGCAGGTGCTCACGTGGCGGCTCGCCGGCGGCGACGTCGACCGCGAGGCGGGCGATCGTGCCAGGCGCCACGACCGCGCCGCCGTGGCCGGCCAGGCCGACCTCGTCGCGGACGTCGGCGACGGTCAGGTCGACCGTCGATCCGTAGGCGTGCAGGCGCACGACGTCCCCGACGGTGACGTCGAGCCGATCGGCCACGGCGGTGTTGACCAGCAACGCGTCGCCGGCGACCGCAGGTGCGTCGGCGAGGCCCGTGATGGCGGGTTGGCTGCCGAAGCCGCGGGCCGCGTCCAGGTCGACCTCGAGGAGGCGAACCCGCGGTGCGGCCGTGCTCCCGTCTGCGGCGGCGATCGTCGCCGTCGCGGTGACGGCCGGCAGGACGTCCTCGATCGCGGGGATGGCGGCCTGGTCGATGGCGGCGCGGACCGGCGCGGTGCTCGTGCCGGCGGGCACGGTGACGGTGAGGTCGATGGGGCCGTGCTGGGTCCGCGCGACGTCGGTGAGGGAGCCTTCGAGGACGTCGCCGACGACCAGCGAGGAGGTGATGATCGCGGTGCCGAGCAGGGCTCCGCCGACGACGAGCAGTGCCTCTGACGGCCGGCGGCGGATGTTGCGGACGGCCAGCGCGGCGAGTGTGCGCTGGCGCGCAGCAGCGAACGCGAGCGGCGCCAGGAGCGCTGCGGCGAGGGCGGTGAGGACGGCGGTCATGCACTCACCTCGGCGGTCGCGGTGGCGCTGGCGTCGGGCGCGCCGTCGAAGACGACGCGGCCGTCGCGGACCTCGACGAGGCGCTGTCCCGTCCGGCCGAGCGTCTCGTCATGGGTGACGACGACGAGGGCCTGGCCGGCGGCGTGGACCTCGCGGAGCAGGTCGACGACTCCAGCGGCCGTGCGACTGTCGAGGGCACCGGTCGGCTCGTCGGCCCACACGAGGGCGGGCTCGGCGACGAGCGCGCGAGCGACGGTGACGCGCTGCTGCTCGCCACCGGAGAGCTCACCGGGTCGGTGGCCACCACGGTCGGCCAGGCCGACCCGGGCGAGCATGTCGGCCGCCCGCTTGCGGGCCTGCGTCGGCGACGCGCCGGTGAGGAGCAGGGGCAGTTCGACGTTCTCGGCGGCGGACAGCACGGGGATGAGGTTGAACGCCTGGAAGATGAACCCCATGCGTCGTGCCCGGTGGCGGGTGCGGTCGGCGTCGGACATCGCGAACAGGTCGACGCCGTCGACGGAGACGGTGCCGGCGTCGATGTCGTCGAGACCCGACAGGCAGTTGAGCAGCGTCGTCTTGCCGTTGCCGGAGGGACCCATGACCATCACGAGCTCGCCAGGGTGGACGTCGAGGTCGATACCCAGCAGCGCGTGCACGTCCTCGCCGCCGGTCCGGTAGGTCTTCGCCACGCCGCGAGCGGACAAGATGGGTGCGGGCGAGGTCGTCCTGCCGGCAGTTCGGGCCGGGTCGCGCCGGGTGGTGCGCATCGTGTCGTTCCTCTCGTCGGGCGACGTCGCGGCGGATGGCGACGGCATGCACCGACGTTGGGGGAACGGGCGGGCACGCACATCGGTCCCGGGGCTGGACCTGCACCGGCCGGACGAGGGGCACCGAGGTCATGCTTTCGGCTGACGCACCAGCACACAGCTCCTCCGTAGGCTGACGCGATGGTGAACACGGTGCGATCACTGCTGGCAGAACCTCGGCCTGACCAGCCGCCGGTGCCCCGATGGCGGGACTTCGCGCTGGTCGCCGGGCTGCTCGCCTCGTCGGCGATCGAGGTCGCCGTTCGCGATGGGGTCTCGTGGGGGCCGGCGAGGGTGTCCTTCGTGGCGCTGCTGGCGGTCTGTCTGCTCCGACGGCGGGCGCGACCGCTGGGTGCGGTAGCGGTGATGTGGAGCGCGGTAGGGGTGCTGGCAGCGCTTGCCCTGCTCGGGGTCGATACGACCGCCTACGAGTTGAACTCCTACGTGTGGATCCTCGTCCTGCCCTACGCCCTGGTCCGTTGGGGCTCGGGGGTCGAGGTCGCCACCGGGATGGCGATCGTGCTGGCAGCTGGTGTGTTGGGTTTCGCCAGTGATCCCCCGACGGCCGAGGACGCGATCGGCGGGTCGGTCGCGCTCGCCTTCCCGGCTGTGCTCGCTGCGTCGACCAGGTTCCGCGCGATGGCGCGCCGCCGGGAGCTCGACGAGGTGAAGCTGCGGGAGCGCGAGCAGATCGCCCGGGACCTGCATGACACCATCGCGCACCACGTGGCGGCCATCACCATCCAGGCGCAGGCCGGGCGGGCGGTGGCGGCGAGGGCACCAGACCGGGCGGTCGAGGCGCTGGCGGTGATCGAAGAGGAGGCGTCGCGGACGCTCGAGGAGATGCGGTCGATGGTCGGCGTGCTTCGTGATCGCGAGGGGCGGGAGGACCCTCACGGCTCCGACGTCCGTGAGGCTCCGACGGCGCCGCGGCCGGGGGTGGGCGAGATCCCGGCGCTCGCGCGTGTGGGCGGGGACTGGCCGCGCATCGAGGTGGCGCTGCGCGGCGAGCTCGAGGACCTGAGCCCCACGGTGGACGCGGCGGTGTACCGGCTCGCACAGGAGTCGATCACCAACGCGGTGCGCCACGCCCGCCACGCGACCCGTGTCGAGGTCGTCGTCGAAGGCGACGCGGACGCCGTGCGCCTCACGGTCCGCGACGACGGGGACGTGCGGACGGGAGACCGCGGAGTTCGGCAGGGCTACGGGCTGGTCGGGATGACCGAGCGCGCGACCTTGCTCGGAGGGACGTTGTCGGCCGGGCCGGGTGCGGATGGCGGCTGGACGGTTCGGGCGGTGCTGCCGCGGGCAGGTGCACGCCCATGACCATCCGCGTCCTCGTCGCCGACGATCAGGACATCGTGCGCAGCGGGCTCACCATGCTCCTCGACGCCCAACCGGACATCGCGGTGGTCGGGCAGGCCCGCGACGGCCGGGAAGCGGTACGCCTGGCGCGGGAGCTGCAGCCCGACGTTTGCCTGTTCGACATCCGCATGCCGGAGCTCGACGGGATCGAAGCGACACGACAGCTCGCCGGTCCAGAGGTCGACGACCCCCTGGCGGTCGTCGTCATCACGACGTTCGACCTCGACGAGTACGTCCACGGCGCCCTCAAGGCCGGCGCCCGCGGGTTCCTCCTCAAGGACGCTGGCCCTGACCTGCTGGCTCAGGCCGTGCACGCGGCGGCCAACGGCGACGCACTCATCGCGCCGAGCGTGACGGCGCGGCTGCTCTCGACCTTCTCGCGCGTCGAGCCGCAGCGTCCACCGGCACAGCCGATCGAGCCGCTGACCGCTCGCGAGGAGGAGGTCCTCCTGGCCGTGGCCCGAGGCTGGACGAACGTCGAGATCGCCGACGGGCTCTTCATCAGCCTGTCCACCGTGAAGACCCACATCGCGAGCCTCATGCGCAAGCTCGGTGCACGCAACCGCGTCGAGATCGCCATGTGGGCCTACGAGAGCGACCGCATCCGCGGGTGACGCCAACCGATCGGGCCGTCTCTCGGTCCATCAGCCGGAAGGATGAGCTGCGTACCGGCCCTCCGGCTGGCCAGGTCGAGCCCGCAGACCGATGTGCCCGGCGGCTCCGCTGGCCATCGTGAACTCCCCGGCGATCACTGCTCCGAGCCTGCCGCTCGACGAGAAGGAGGAAGCACGATGAGTGCACCCCAGAAGCCAGACGCAGCCCAGCTCGATGACCCGCAGGTCCCAGTGCCGTTGAAGCTCGCGGCAGCCTGGACCAGCTTCATGTTCCTCTACATCTACGTCGACTACCTCACCCTGTACGAGCCCGGCTTCATCGACGACATCCTGGCCGGCATCGTCTGGGAGTTCGACGTCAGCCAAACCTTCGTCGTCAGTGCGCTCACGCTCGTGGCGATCCCGATCCTGATGGTGGTCCTGTCGGTGACGCTGCCCGCGCGGGCGAACCGCGCGACGAACCTCGTGGTGGCGTCCATCTACGTCCCCGTCTCGGTCTTCAACGTGGTGGGCGAGTCGTGGACGTACTTCTTCGGCCTCGGCGTGGCGCTCGAGGTTCTCTTGCTCACCGGGATCATCCGCTGCGCCTACCGCTGGCCCAGGACCGCTCGAGTCGCTGTTCGGACTGCACACGTCGAGGCGTGGGGGTGACAGCACACCACCCTTCGCGGCGCCGGCCGGTGACCGCTCTCGCGCTCTGGCTGGCGTAACGGAGAGGCGCGCGCGTCCGACCTCGTGCCCGACGGTTCGGCGCGCGTTCCGGCCCGGGCGCGGTCGTAGACGGTCGCGTGACCACATGGCGGCAGCGCCATGATGCGCCGATCTCGCGCCCGCCCAGCCCGATCACACGGGGCGCACCTCGGCCCGGGTGGTCAGCCGAGTTCGTCGGGCATCTCGGCCTTGCGGCGCGAGACGAACTCCCGCAGCTCCTCGTCGACCGCCTCGTCGATCGGCGGGGGCTCGTAGGCGGCGAGCTGCCGCTTCCACACCGCGTTCGCGCGCTGCGCGGCGTCGAGACGGCCTTCCTCCTCCCACTGCTCGAAGCTGGTGTTGTCCGCGATGGTCGAGCGGTAGAACGCCTGCTCGAAGTTCGCGAGGGTGTGCGCGCTGCCCAGGAAGTGTTGGCCCGGGCCGGTTTCACGGATCGCGTCGAGGGCCTGGCCGTTCTCGCTCAGGTCCACGCCGCGGACGAAGACCTCCATCATCCCGAGCTGGTCGGCGTCCATGACGAACTTCTCGAAGCTGAGCGCGAGCCCCCCCTCGAGCCACCCGGCAGCGTGGAGGACGAAGTTGACGCCGGCGAGGATCGTCGGCAGCAGCGTGTTCGCGCTCTCGTAGGCCGCCTGCGCGTCGGGCAGCTTCGAAGCCGTCAGCGAGCCGCCCGAACGGAACGGCACGCCCAGCCGCCGGGCGAGCGCCGCGACCACGTAGAGCACCAACGCCGGTTCGGGGGTGCCGAAGGTCGGCGCGCCGGTCTGCATCGACATCGAGCTGGCGAACGAGCCGAACACGACCGGCGCCCCCGGCCTGACCAGCTGCACGAACGTCATGCCGGCCAGCGCCTCCGCGAGGGTCTGGGCGGCGACGCCCGCGGTCGTCACGGGCGCCATCGCGCCGGCGAGGATGAAGGGGGTGATGATGCAGGCCTGCTTCTGCTCGGCATAGACCTGCGCGGCCGCGAGCATCGACGCGTCCCAGACCAGCGGGGACGACGCGTTGATGAGGCTCGTCAGCACCGTGCGTCCGGCGAGGTCGCCGCCGAAGGCGATCCGTGCGAGCTCGACGCTGTCTGCGGCCCGTTCGCCCGACGTCACCGAGCCCATGAACGGCTTGTCGCCGTAGCGCAGGTGGGCGTAGACCATGTCGAGGTGCCGCTTGTTGACCGGCACGTCGACCGGCTCGCACACGGTCCCGCCCGAGTGGTGGATCGTCGGCGTGAGGGAGACCAGCTTCACCAGGTTCTGGAAGTCCTCCAGGGTCGCGTAGCGCCGGCCACGGTCGAGGTCGGTCACGAACGGTGAGCCGTAGTTGGGCGCGAACACGGTCGCGTCCCCGCCGATCGTGACGCTGCGCTGGGGGTTGCGGGCGTGCTGCACGTAGGAGGCCGGGGCGTGTTCGCCGACGATCCGACGGCACAGCCCGCGCGGAAAGTGCACCCGTTCGCCGTCGACCTCGGCGCCGGCGTCGGCCAGCAGCCGCAGGGCCTCCGGGTGGCCGCGGAACTCGATGCCGACCTCCTCGAGGATCGTGTCGGCGTTGTGCTCGATCAGCTCGAGGCCCTCGTCGCTCAGCACCTCGAACGGGCGCATCGTCCGGGTCAGGAACGGCGGATGCGTGGCCGTCGCCGCGCTGCGGCTGGCCCGCCGTGCCTCGCGGCCACCGCCGCGACGTCCGCGGCCACGCGCATCGGTCACCGAGGGCTCCATCGCGCTCACCTCCACTCAGCTCGGTCGGGGTCGGGCACGGTGCCCGGTGCGTCGCCGTCGGGCCGGGGCACCCACCGCGCCGTGTTCGGCCCGCTCGGGCAGCGGAACGACCTCGGCGAGGTGCGGCGACGCGGCGTCGCGGTGCGGGAACGCGAGGGCGGCGACGAACAGCTCCTGGAAGCGGGGCTCGGTGGCGGTCTCGATCTTGGTGATGCCGCGCACGACGGCCTCGACCTCGGCACGCTGTGTGCCGGACAGCAGCGCCCGGACGGCGCCGGAGCCGGCGGCGTTGCCGACCGAGCGCACGGCGGCGAGCGGGACGTCGGGCACCAGCCCGAGCACGAGCGCGTACAGCGGGTCGAGGTGGGTGCCGAAGGCGCCCGCCAGGCGGACGTCGTCGATCCGGTCCAGCGCGGCACGCTCACGCAGCAGGTCGACCCCGGCGCGCAGCGCCGCCTTCGCGAGCTGGATCGCGCGTACGTCGGCCTGCGTGATGCGCAACTCGGGGCCGCCGTCGGTGGGCCGGTGGAGGACGTAGCTCGCGGTGCGGCCGTCCGGAACGACCCGGTCGGTGCGGGCCGCGAGCTCGGGACGGATGACGCCCTGCGCGTCGATCACCCCCGCGAGGAACAGCTCGCCGATGACCTCGACGATGCCCGAACCACACACGCCGGTGACGCCGGTGGCGGCGACGGCGCGCGGGAAGTCGACCTCGTCGGACCAGCGCTCGCAACCGATCACCTTGACGCGCGGCTCCAGCGTGCTGCGGTCGATCCGTACCCGTTCGATCGCGCCGGCGGTCGCGCGCTGCCCGCAGCTGATCTGCGCCCCCTCGAAGGCGGGGCCGGTCGGACTGGAGGCGGCGAACAGCGCCCGGTCGTTGCCGAGCACGATCTCCGCGTTGGTGCCGACGTCCACGAGCAGCTGGACCGCCGAGCTGCGGTGCGGTCCCTCGGCGAGGATCGCAGCGGCCGTGTCCGCACCGACGTGACCGGCGACGCACGGCGCGACGTAGAGCCGCCCCGCCGGCGCGTCGATCCCCACGTCGGTGGCACGTGCCTCGACCCGGTCGCTGGTCGCCAGCGCGAAGGGCGCCTGACCGAGCGGGGTGGGGTCGATGCCCAGCACGAGGTGGTGCATGATCGGGTTGCCGACGACCACGACCTCGAGCAGCTGCGAACGCGGCAGGTCCGCGGCGTCGAGGAGTTCGCCGACGAGCCCGTCCAGCGCCTCGCGGACCACCGCCGTCAGCGCGCCGGCGCCGTCCGGGTGCAGCATCACGTACGACACCCGGCTCATCAGGTCCTCGCCGAACCGCAGCTGGGGGTTCATCAGGCCGGCGCTGGCGAGCACCTCGCCGCTGGCCAGATCGCACAGGTGCCCGGCGATCGTGGTCGAGCCGACGTCGATCGCCACGCCGGCGATCCGGTCGACGTAGCCGGGCCACACCGCGACCAGCCGCTGGTCCCGGAGCGCGACCGTGACGCGACCGTCCTCGGCGGCCACCGCCGCGTACAGCGTGCGCAGGACCTCGGTCGTCGGTTCGAAACCGGCAACGCCCCACGTGCGCGCCAGCGCCCGGCGCAGGCCGTCCAGCACGTTCGGGGCCGTCTCCCCGGGCTGCAACTCGACGTAGCGGGCCACGACCACCGGATCGATCGTCACCCCCTCGAGCCCGATCTCCTTGCGGACCACCTGCTTGTGGATCTGACTGGCCGGCGGGACGTCGACCACCAGGTCGCCGACGATCCGCAGGGCGCAACCGAGGCGGTGCCCCTCGACGAGGGGGCGGCGCCCCCGGTAGCCGGCCTCGATCGCGTCCGGGTCGGTGACGTGGTCGGGCTGCACGATCACGCCCCACTTCGGGAACGACCCGATGCTCGGCACCACCTGGCAGCGACCGCAGATTCCGCGCCCGCCGCACACGGAGTCGAGGTCGACGCCCAGCTGCCGGGCGGCCTCGAGGACCGTGGTCCCGGCCGCGACCCGGCCGCTGAGCCCGGACGGGGTGAACACGACGCGATGCTGGTCGTGTCCGCTCCCGTTCGTGCGGATCGTCATAGGGCCTCGCCCGCCATCCGTGCCCGCCGGCCGCCGCGACGCCGTGCGCCCTCGGCGCCGGCACCGTCGCCGCCGGGCGCACGGTGCGTGGCGATCCACGTGGCGCAGTTGACGTCGTGACCCGCCAGCACGTCGGCCGCCATGACCGCCGAGCGGACCTCGGGGTGCAGCGGGTTCATGATCGCCGAGGTCAGGCCGTGCCCGATCGCCATGGCCAGGAAGGTTCCCGTCACCGTGTGCCGGTCGGGGAGCCCGAAGCTCACGTTGGAGGCCCCACAGGTGGTGTTCACCCGCAGTTCCTCGCGCAGCCGCCGGACGAGACGGAAGACCTGCTGCCCGGCGCTGGCCATCGCCCCGATCGGCATCACCAGCGGGTCCACGACGACGTCGGCGCGTGGGATGCCGTGATCGGCGGCGCGCTCGACGATGCTTCGTGCCACCTCGAAGCGGACGTCGGGGTCCTCGGAGATGCCGGTCTCGTCGTTGGAGATGGCCACGACCGCCGCGCCGTGCCGGGCGACCAGCGGCAGGACGCGCTCGAGCACGGCCTCCTCACCGGTCACCGAGTTGACCAGCGGTTTGCCCTGGTAGACGGCGAGGCCCGCCTCGAGCGCCTCCACGATCGACGAGTCGATGGACAGGGGGACGTCGGTCACCGACTGCACGAGTTGGACGGCGCGGGCCAGCAGCGCCGGCTCGTCGGCCAGTGGGATGCCGGCGTTGACGTCCAGCATGTGGGCGCCACCGGCCACCTGGGCGACCGCGTCGGCCTCGACCCGGGTGAAGTCGCCGGCCTTCATCTCCTCGGCCAGGATCGAGCGCCCGGTCGGGTTGATGCGCTCGCCGATCATCACGAACGGCCGCCCGAACCCGAGGACGACCTCCCGGGTCGCGGAGCTGACGACGGTGTCGGTCACGTGATCCCTCCCGCGGCGCGCCGCCCCGCGTCGTGGTCGGTGCCGCCGCCATGGGCGTCCGTGCTCGGCTCCAGCCCGCCGTTGCGGACGAGGTCGGCCAGCCGCGTCCGCGAGTAGCTCCGGTCGAGCTCCGCGACCCGGGCCGTCACGACGTCGCCCGGGTCGCCGGCGAGCGGCTCCTCGCGGCGCCGCCACTCGGCCACGTAGGCGTGCAGCTCGGTCTTGCCGGCGACCCTGGCGGCCCGGTCGATCGCCCGTTGGAAGCGGGTGGGCAGCAGCGCCTTCTCGTGCCGCGCACCGTCGGTGGCCGTCACCTGCGCCGGGATGTCGCGCCACAGGATCGTCACCAGGGACGGAGCGCTTCGCCGCCGGCTCATCGCGGCGCCCCGACGGCGTGCAGGCTGCGTCGCAGCCCGTCGACGCCGGTCGCTCGCCGTTCGTGGACGAGCCCGAGCCGCTTCGCCGCCGCGCGGGCGCGTCGGTCGAGGTCGTCGTCCTCGTGCTGTGCGAGGTGGACCAGGCGGCGATAGTTGCCGAAGTAGACCGCCTGCAGCTCGGGGTGCCGGTCGAGCCCCAGACCGGCGACCACCAGGCGATCGAAGTTCCGTACCAGGTAGTCGGTGACGTAGAAGGTGCCCGGTTCGCGCTCGTGCAGGGCGGCGAACACCTCGGGCCCGGCGAACAGCTCGTAACAGTGGGCACCGGGCAACCGCTCGACGCCCTCCTCCGCGCAGACGGCGTCGAGCCGCCCTCCGGTCCCGCAGTCCGCGTAGCCGACCAGCACGTGCTCCCCGGCGGCCTTCGCCGACCGAACCCGGGCACGGACCAGGTCGGGGATGCGCTCGGGTCGGTCGTGCAGCGCGGCCGGCAGACACTCGACGCGGACGTCGCCGAGGGCCGCGTCGCGCAGCACCTCGGTCAGCTCGCGGGCGAGCGCGCCGCAGGCGATGATCCGGACCCGCGATCGCCGCGCACCCATCAGGGGACCAGTGCTCGTCGTTCGCGGACCAGCCGCGTGGCCGTCTCGGCCGCCACGGCCGCGTCGCGGCAGTAGGCGTCGGCGCCGATGGCGGCGCCGAACTCCTCGTTGAGCGGCGCACCGCCGACCAGGACGATGAACTCGTCGCGCCGGCCCTTGGCCTGCAGGGTGTCGATCACGACCTTCATGTACGGCATCGTGGTCGTCAGCAGCGCCGACATGCCCAGGATGTCGGGCTGATGCTCGTCGAGCGCGGCGAGGTAGGCGTCGACGTCCGTGTTGATCCCGATGTCGACGACCTCGAACCCCGCACCCTCCAGCATCATGGCGACGAGGTTCTTGCCGATGTCGTGGATGTCGCCCTTGACCGTCCCGATCACCACCTTGCCGATCGGCTGCGCACCGGTCTCCGCCAGCAGCGGCCGTAGGATCGCCATGCCGGCCTTCATGGCGTTGGCGGCGAGCAGGACCTCGGGCACGAACAGCACGCCGTCGCGGAAGTCGATCCCGACGATGCGCATGCCTTCCACGAGAGCGTCGTCGAGCACGCGCTTCGGGTGCCACCCTCGCTCGAGCAGGATCGTCGTGCCCTCGGCGATCTCGTTCGCGAGCCCGTCGTAGAGGTCCTCGTGCATCTGCTCGGCGAGCTCGGCGTCGTCGAGTTCGCGGAGGTCGAGGTCGTCGTCGGGCGGGTCGGCCATCGGCGATCCTTCGCTGCTGGCGATGCGTCCGGGCACCGGTCGGAATCCCGGAGTGCGCGGTGCCCGTGTCCACGCCGTCGTCGCAGTATGGACAACGGTTGCGTTCAGCACAACATGTTCATGGCCGTGTCACGCGTTGGCGTCCACCTGTGCTGCCCGAGGCGACTGGCCGGGCGCCTGGCGCGGCAACCGGGACGCCCGTGTGCGCGGGCGCCCACGACCCCGGCCGGGTCTGCGTGTTCCGTGACGGTTTGCCCCGCTCGGGGGCCCCTCCGAGGGGTATCGTCGACGGCGGAACGCGCCGCCGAGCAGGGAGAGCGGGGTGTCCGACAGTCGTGTGCCGGTCGACGGCCGGGAGAAGGTCGTCTGCGACGGCTTGTGGAAGGTCTTCGGCAGCCGGCCCGAGCGGGTGGTCGGCACCCCCGAGGGCGAGCTTCCGCGCGATGAGCTGCTGGCGATGACCGGGTGCGTCGCCGCGGTCCGTGACGTCTCGTTCACCGTTCGCGCCGGCGAGGTGTTCGTCGTCATGGGGCTCTCGGGCAGCGGCAAGTCCACGCTCGTGCGCTGCCTGACCCGGCTGATCGAGCCGACCGCCGGACGCATCGTCCTCGACGGGCACGAGGTCACGGCGTGCTCGCCGGCGCAACTGCGCGAACTGCGCCGCCACAACGTCAGCATGGTCTTCCAGCACTTCGGGCTGCTACCGAACCGTCGGGTCATCGACAACGTCGCCTACGGGCTCGAGATCCAGGGGGTCGACCGCCGGGCCCGCCGTGAGCGCGCCGGCGCCGTGATCGACCTGGTCGGGCTCACCGGCTTCGCCGACCACTACCCCGACGAGCTGTCGGGCGGCATGCAGCAGCGGGTCGGCCTGGCCCGGGCCCTGGCCACCGATCCCGGCCTGCTCCTGCTCGACGAGCCCTTCAGCGCGCTCGATCCGCTGATCCGCCGTGACATGCAGGCCGAGGTCTGTCGGCTCCAGGAGCAGATGGGCACGACGATGGTGTTCATCACGCACGACCTGCACGAGGCCCTGCGGCTGGGCGACCGTGTCGCCGTGATGCGCGACGGCGCCATCGTCCAGATCGGCACGCCGGCGCAGTTGTTGGCCGCGCCGGCCGACGACTACGTCGCCGACTTCACCCGCGACGTCCCACGGGCGCTGGTCCTCACCGCCGGTGACCTGTGCCGGCCGCCACTCGGCGACGCCGTCGGTCCGCTCGACAGCCCGACCGAAGGCGACGTCGGGGCCGCGACCCTCCTGCGCGATCTGATCCCCCGGGTCGCGAACGGTGGCTCGCTGCGGGTGGTCGACGGCGACGGCACGGTCGGCATCGTCACGCGCGACCAGGTCCTGCGTGCCATGTACGGGGGCACGCTGCCAGAGCCGGCCCGCTGATGGCCGCCGTCACCGAGGCCCGCCGACTGTCGGTGCCCCGCTGGGTCGGCGACCACCGCTGGCTGCTGCTCGCCGTCGTCCTGCTGGCCGCCGGCGCGCTCGCCAGCGGCTGGGCGTCGGGGTACGCGGCGGACTTCTACCTGCCCGTACGGGAGCGGTTCGACGCGCTGCAGGTCTGGATCATCGACAACCGCGGCAGCCATCCGCTGTTCACGGGCGTGTTCCGGCCGATGGCGGTCGGAGCCGCGTACGGGCTCGCCGAGCTCGAGGCGCAGCTGCGCCTGCTCGGATGGCCGGGCGTGCTGCTGGTGTTCGGCGCGATCGCGGCCGCCGTCGCCGGCTGGCGGATCGCGGCGGTCGTCGTGGCCGCGCTCGCCGGCATCGCGCTGCTCGGTCAGTGGGACGACGCGATGACCACGCTCGCGTTGATGGGGGTCGGCGTGCTGGCGTCGGTCGCGATCGGCGTGCCGATCGGGATCCTGGCCGCGCGTTCGCCAGCCGTCGCGACGGTGGTTCGGCCCGTCCTCGACGCGATGCAGACCGTCCCCGTCTACGTCTACCGGCTGCCGCTGGTGTTCGTGTTCGGGCAGGGCAACCCTGCGGCGATCGTCGCGACCGTCATCTACGCCGTGCCGCCGGCCGTCCGGCTGACCACGCTCGGTATCCAGCAGGTGCCGCCGGTCAAGCTGGAGGTCGGCCGCTCGCTCGGGGCGACCAGCCGGCAGCTGCTGCGGACCGTGCAACTCCCGCTGGCGATGCCGTCGATCCGCGTGGGCGTCAACCAGACCATCATGATGGCGCTGTCGATGGTGGTGATCGCCTCGCTGGTCGGGGCCACCGGTCTCGGTCGCGAGGTGCTGCGGGGACTGCAGACCCTCGACGTGGGCCGCGCCCTGGACGCCGGACTCGCCATCGTGCTGCTGGCGGTCGTCCTCGACCGCATCACCTTCTCCGCGGGCGCCCGCGGCCG
This sequence comes from Egicoccus sp. AB-alg2, assembly GCF_041821065.1. Classification (NCBI taxonomy): domain Bacteria; kingdom Bacillati; phylum Actinomycetota; class Nitriliruptoria; order Egicoccales; family Egicoccaceae; genus Egicoccus; species Egicoccus sp. AB-alg2. The sequence continues at coordinate 368,104 of NZ_JBGUAX010000004.1, forward strand.
GCACCTGCTGCGTGGCTGGTGGCTGGTGGCCGCGATCGCCGGCGCACTGGTCGTCGGCCGCGGACTCGGAATGCTGCCGTTCGCCGACGAACCGCCGTTCGCGGGCGCCCTGTCGGTCGCGCAACTCGCGGACCAGGCGTTCGCCTGGGCCCGGACCGAGCTGTTCGGGTTCACGTCGGCGTTCAGCGAGTGGACCATCCGCTACGCGCTCGACCCGCTGCGGTTCGTGCTGAGCGTCCTGCCGTGGTGGCTCCTCGCCGGCCTGGTCGCCGCCGTGGCCTGGCGAGTCGTGGGGCAGGGCCTCGCCCTGTTCGTCGTCGTGGCCGCCGCCGTGATCGGGGCGATGGGTGCCTGGCCGGACACGATGAACACCCTCAGCCAGGTCCTCGTGGCCGCGGTCGTCTCGATCGCGCTGGCCGTGCCGCTCGGCGTGCTGGCGAGCCAGAGCGACGCGTTCGACCGCGCCCTGCGCCCGATCCTGGACGGGATGCAGACGCTGCCGGCGTTCGTCTACCTCATCCCGGTCGTCGCACTGTTCACGATCGGCCGCGTCCCCGGCCTGATCGCCTCGGTGATCTACGCGCTACCTCCCGGCGTGCGCATGACCGACGCCGGCATCCGCGAGGTGCCCCACGAGACCGTCGAAGCCGCCCGGTCCCAGGGCGCCACCCGGTGGCAGGTGCTGCGCACGGTGCAGCTGCCGCTGGCACGTCCGACGATCCTGATGGGTGTGAACCAGACCACGATGATGGTGTTGGCCGGCGTCATCATCGCCGGGCTGATCGGCTCGGGAGGCCTCGGCATCGAGGCCGTCCGGGGCCTGACCCGCAGCGAGATCGGTCGCGGCGCCGTCGCCGGCATCGCGATCGTGCTGCTCGGCATGGTGTTGGACCGCATCACCCAGGCGCTGGGCGGCGGTGACGACGAGTTCGTCGAGACCCAGCGCGCGACGATGAAGACCGCCTAGCGCGGTGTGCCGATCGAACGGAGCGACCATGGGCGCGACGAGCACTTCCCTCCGCCGGCTGGCGCCGGCACTGCTGGCCTTCGGCCTCGCGCTCAGCGCCTGTGCCGCCGACCCCGACCAGATCGACGCCGGCGAGCTCGGCGCCGACAGCGATGACGGGGGCGGCGCCGCTGACGGCGCCGCTGACGGCGGCGACGGCGGCGGCGAGGGCGCCGAGGGCGAGACCGTCCGGCTCGTCGCCAACCCGTGGCCGGGCTCGTACGCCAACGCGCACGTCGCCGCCATCGTCCTGGAGCAGGAGATGGGGGCCGACGTCGAGATCGTGGAGCTCGACGAGAACGCGCAGTGGGCCGGGCTCGACGACGGCAGCCTCGACGCGGTCCTGGAGATCTGGCCCTCGGGCCACGCCGAGAACCGGGCCACCTACATCGACGACCGCGGCACCGTCGAGGACATCGGCGAGCTCGGGGTCATCGGTCAGATCGGCTGGTTCGTCCCCAGCTACGTCATCGACGAGCATCCCGAGATGACGAGCTGGGAGGGGCTGGAGGGCAACGAGCAGATCTTCGCCACGGCGGAGACGGGCAACGCGGGACAGTTCCTCGCCGCCGACCCGTCGTTCGTGCAGTACGACGAAACCATCATCGAGAACCTCGGGTTGAACCTGCAGGTCGTGCAGTCCGGGTCCGAGGCCGCGCAGCTGACCGCGGTCGAATCCGCGATCGAGCGTGAGGAACCGGTGCTGTTCTACTTCTACACGCCGCACTGGATGCACGCCCAGTACGACCTGACCATGATCGAGCTGCCGCCGTACGAGGAGGGCTGCGAGGAACCGGCGGAGGAACGCACGTGCGGCTACCCGCCGGACGTGTTGTACAAGGCCGCGTCCGCCGAGCTGGCCGACCGGCTGCCCGACGTCCACACGTTCCTCAGCAACTTCCAGCTCGAGAACGAGGACCAGGACGGGATCGCCTACGCCATGGACGTCGAAGGCCAGTCGCCCGAGGGCGCCGCGCAGGCGTGGGTCGACGAGAACGAGGACGTCTGGCAGGCCTGGCTGCCGTGACCGGGTGGGTGCGGCGTGGCCATGCGAACGAGTAGCGTGGCCGGCCGTGCCCACTGACGAGTCGAGCAAGCGAGCACCGACGTGCCCACGCCCACGCCCCACATCAGCGCTGCACCCGGTGACTTCGCCGAGGCGGTCCTGCTCCCCGGTGACCCGCTGCGGGCGAAGCACATCGCGGAGACCCACCTCGAGGACGCCAAGCAGGTCAACGCCGTCCGCAACGCGTTCGCCTACACCGGCACCCACCAGGGCATGCCCGTCTCCGTGCTGGGCACCGGCATGGGCATCCCGTCGGCGTCGATCTACTCCTCCGAACTGATCGTCGAGTACGGCGTCCGGCGCCTCGTACGCGTCGGCTCGTGCGGCGCCGTGCAGGACCACGTCGCGCTGCGCGACGTGATCCTGGCGGTCGGCGCGTGCACCGACTCCAACGTCAACCGCGCCCGCTACGGCGGCCTGGACTTCGCGGCGACCGCCGACTTCGGCCTGCTGCGCACCGCGGCGGAGGCCGCGGAGGCGCGTGGCATCGAGGTCCACGCCGGCAACGTGCACTCCAGTGACCTGTTCTACGACCCGCGCGCCGCCGCCGGCTACTTCGACCAGATGAACAAGATGGGCGTACTCGCCGTGGAGATGGAGGCCGCCGGCATCTACGGCGTGGCGGCGGAGAACGGCGCCCGGGCGCTGACGGTCCTCACGGTCAGCGACCACATCCGCAGCGGCGAGGCGACCACCTCCGACGAGCGGCAGACCACCTTCGACGACATGGTCCGCATCGCGCTCGACGGCCTCGTCCTCGACGCCCAGCGCGGTGGCGCCTGACGCCCACGCCCAGGCTCACGGCACCCGCAGTAACCACCGCGCGGGCACGATCTCGACGAGCACCTCGAAGTCCCCGTCCGGGTCGTCGGTCGCGGTGATGTCCCAGTCGAACTTCGCGCGGAACGCCCGCACCACCGCTTCGGGGTAGGGACGCGCGTGCACGATCGCGCGTCCCTCCGCGACGACGGGCCGATCGCCGTCCTGCAGCGCGAGCGCGACGCGAGGGTCGCGGCGCAGGTTGCGGGCCTTTGCCGTGTCGGAGCTGGTGCAGACCCAGAAGGCCCGACCGTCCCAGACGAACCAGATCGGGGTCAGGTGGGGCGACCCGTCGGGCCGCGGGGAGACGAACCAGACGTTGCGCTCGCGGGCCAGACGAGCCTCGAGGCCCCCGTCGCCCTCGGGGATGGTCGTGGTCACCGCGAGCCGCCGTCGTGGAAACCGCCGCGGCGGCCGTTGCGGTCGGCCAGGAGGCCGGCGAGCGTCGACAGGGCGATCTCGGCCGGCGCCTTCGACCCGATGTCCAGGCCGATGGGGCGGCGCACCGTCGCGATCAGGTCCTCGTCGACGGCCTGCTCGCGCAGCGCCGCCCGGTGCGGCCCCTCGTGGCGCGGCGAACCCATGATGCCGATCCACCGTGGCCGCGCCCGCACGAGCGGTGCCAGGACACCGCCCAGGTCGTCGCGATGGTGGTCGGTCACCACCACGTCGGCGTCGGCGAGCGAGACGCCCTCGGGGCGGTGCAGGACCGCGTCGGCCCCGGCGCGGTGGCCGCGCGTGACCCGCGCGGGATCCGGTTCCAGCAACACGGTCCGGAACCCCAGTTCGCGGCCCCAGTGCAGCAGGTACGACGACACGGCGTTGGCGTAGACGGCGACCAGCACCCGCTCGGCCGGGTCGGCGGCGGGCGCCGCCCCGTGGGCGACGTCGCACGCCGGGTCGGACGTGGTCACCTGCGTCCCCTCCGCTCGATCTGCGTTTCGGGCCCGCGGCGACGATACTGCCCGTTCCTCGACGAGGGAGCGTCACGTGGGACTTCCCGACGGGCCGGCCGCGCTGGCCGACGCGCTGGCGCAGCGCGCGTACCTCGCGGACCGCGGCCTGGTCACCGCCCTCCACCTCGCCCACCGGCTGGGGCGACCGGTGCTGCTCGAGGGCGACGCCGGTGTCGGCAAGACGGAGGCCGCCAAGGCGATGGCGGACGTGTTGGGGGCGCGGCTGGTGCGCCTGCAGTGCTACGAGGGCATCGACCGCGCCCAGGCCCTCTACGCCTGGGACCATCCCCGCCAGCTGCTGCACCTGCGCACGCTGGAGGCCTCGGGGGAGCGGCCCGACCAGCACGAGAGCGAGCTGTACACGCGCCGGTTCCTGCTGCCACGGCCGCTGCTGGAGGCGCTGGAGCTGGGGGACCGGGCGGTTCTGCTCGTCGACGAGATCGACCGCGCCGACGACGAGTTCGAGGCGTTCCTGCTGGAGCTGCTCAGCGACTTCCAGGTGACGATCCCGGAGCTCGGCACGATCCGCGCCGAGCAGCCGCCGACGGTGGTGCTGACCTCCAACCGGACCCGCGAGCTGTCGGAGGCGCTGCGCCGCCGCTGCCTGTACCACTGGATCGACCACCCCGACCAGGCGCGGGAGGCGGCGATCGTGCGGGTGCGGGTGCCCGAGGTCCCCGATGGACTGGCCGAGCGCGTCGCCGGCGTCGTCGCGCAGCTGCGGACCCTCGACCTGCACAAGCCGCCCGGGGTGGCGGAGACGGTGGACTGGGCCCGGGTGGTGACCGACCTGGGCGGGCGCCTGGACATCGAGGTGGCCGCCGACACGCTGGGCGTGGTCGTCAAGGACCGCGACGACCTCGACACGGTGCGCGCGCACCTCGACCGCGTCCTCGAGGCCTGACCGTGCCGGCCGGTCCGGTGTCGCCACCGCCGCCCCGTGGGGGCGAGGCGCCTGCGCCGGGCGACGGTGCCGCGCACGTCGCCGCGCTGGCCGCCGGCCTGCGCCGGGCGGGGGTCAACGTCGGTACGGGCCAGGTCACCGCCTGCGCGGCGGCGCTGGCCGAGGTCGATCCGAAGGACGTTGCCGCGCGCTACTGGACCGGCCGCGTGTGCCTGTGCTCGGAGCCTGCCCATCTGCCCGTCTACGACCGGGTCTTCGCCGCGGTGCTGTCCGGCGGGCAGCCCGAGCCGCCGACGGCGCCGGTACCGGCCCCGGCTGGTGGCGTCGACGCCGGCTCCGACCGGCCCGGTGGTGCCGACCCCGGCGGCGGGGACGAGGTGCATGCCGGCGGTCTCGCCATGGCCCACGAGCGACTGCGTCATCGCCGCTTCGACCGGCTCGACCAGGACGAGCGCGCCGAGGTCGACCGGCTGGTGGACGCCCTGCGGCTGCGGACGCCGGCCCGCCGGACCCGGCGGCGCATGCCGGGGCCCGGTGGCGACCTGGACCTGGCGCGCACGCTCGACCGCGCGATGCGCTTCGAGGGCGAGGTGCTGCAGTTCGACCGCCTGACCCGGCGGCCGCGGCCCCGGCCGCTGGTGGTCGTGCTGGACGTGTCGGGGTCGATGGCCGCGTTCGCGCGTCCGCTGCTGCGCTTCGCCGTGGCGGCCGCCTCCGACACCGCCCGTCCGCGACGCCGTGTGGAGGTGTTCGCGTTCGGGACCCGGCTGACGCGGCTCACGGACGCGCTCGCGGTGCGCGATCCCGACGCCGCGCTGGCCGACGCCGCCGCCCGGGTCGTGGACTGGGACGGCGGCACGCGCATCGCGGCCAGCCTCGAGCAGCTGGTGCGCGTGTGGGGCCGGCGCGGGCTGCTGCGCGGGGCGGTCGTGCTGCTGTGCTCGGACGGGCTGGAGCGGGGCGACGGGGCGCGCCTGGGAGCGACCGTGGCCCGGCTGCGACGCAGCGTGCACCGGCTGGTCTGGGTCAACCCGCTGGCGGGCGACCCGCGCTACGCGCCGACGCAGCGCGGCATGGCGGCGGCGCTGCCACACGTCGACGTCTTCGTCCCGGGCCACGACCTGGCCAGCCTGGAGGACCTCGTCGACGTGCTCGCCGGCCTGCGCTGAGCCGCGCCGGCCGTCGCGGTCACTCGATCTGGGCGATGTCGCGGAGTCGCTGCGCCAGTGCCGTGTCGCCGTCGATCGCCAGGGCCGCCGCGTCGGCCCGGCCCCACAGCCACCGGTCCAGGTCCCAGGCCGGCCCGGTCACGGTCACCTCGGCGGCGGGGATGTCGGCCACCACGGCCACGGTGTCCTCGTCGTAGGCGACGCCGGAGTACGGCGAGGTGCCGGCGAACCGCCCGAAGCGCAGCGACCAGGCGTCGCCCGTGTCGTCGGCGACCAGCCGGGCGGAGCGGCCGTCGGCGCTGAACGCGCCCCAGTCCGGCACACCGTCCAGGAACACGCGGACGAGTTCGTCGACGCCGTCGGCTGCCAGGGCCGGGGTGACGTCGGCGACCTGCGCGCCGGCGACGAGTTCCGCGTCCACCCGGTGGATCAGCGCCTCGTGGGCCTGCCGGCGAGCGACCCAGCCGACGGACTGTCCCTCGTCGGCCCACGACCAGCACCACTCGTCGGGGTCGCGGCGTCGCAGCGCGTGCAGCAGCGCCAGCGTCTGCTCCTCGAGCAACTGCGGCAGCAGCGCGGCGTCGCCGGGCCGTGCGAGGTCGGGCACGTGGTCGGGATCCTCGACGCCGCCGGCGATGCGCGCCCAGAAGTACTGCACCTCGGCGACGTGCCACAACAGGTCGGCGGCCCGCCAGGTGGGACACGAGGGCACCTCGGCCGCGGCCGGTGCCGTCACGGCGACGCGCACGAGCTGGGCGGTCTCGACGGCGATGACGTCGAGGTACTGGTCGTGGTCCATGGCGACACGATAGGCGCGCTGGCACGTCCGGACCGCCCCCCGCTCGGCCGTCAGCCGGCGTTCGCCCAGACGGGGTCCAGCGCCAGCAGTTCCTCGGCGATCAGGCGGTGCCCGTCGTTGCTCGGGTGCAGGCCGTCGACGGAGATCAAGCCGGCGTCGACGGGTTCGTCCAGGCCGTCGGGTCCGTGGAAGGCGGTGAACACCTGCGCGACCGGGACGTCGCGCTGGGCGGCGGCGTCGGCGATCGTCGCATTGACCGCGTCCAGCGACGGGCGCAGCCGGTCGAGGTCGTCACCGAAGCGCCCGTCGTGGGGGAACGGCTGGTACAGATCCAGGGTCAGCACGCCAGTCGGGTCGCCGCCGCGCAGGTCCACCACCTCGTCGAGGATGTGGTCCCAGCGCTGGGCGAACTCGTCCGCCGCGTCGCGCAGGCACTGCAGGTCGTCGTCCCCGCCACAGTTGCCGCTGAAGTAGACCGGCAGTTGTCTCAGCAGGTCGTTGCCGCCGATGTCGAGCGTCACGAGGTCGGCTTCGGCGACCGCCGCACGCACCCCGTCGTCGTCGCGCAGGGAGTCGAGGAGGTCCTGGCTGGTCCAGCCGTCGACGGCGAAATTCGTCACGGCCACGTCCGCGCCGGTTCGGTCGCCGAGCGCCTCGGCGAACTCCTCGACGTAGGACGTGGCCGCGCCGGCGCCCGTCGCGAGCGAGTCCCCGAGTGCCACGTAATCCACGACGTCGTTCCCGGCGACAGCGTCGGTCACGTCGCGATCGTCGCCCTCGACGTCGGCCTGGTCACCGCTCGGCTCGTCGACGTCGATGGTGGTGTCGGCCGGATCGGCCTCGGGCGGGTCCTCCGCCGGTCCGCGATCGCAGGACGACAGCACCAGCGCGCCGAGAAGGAGCAGCAGGAGCAGGTGCGGTGCGGGCGGCAGCCGGCGGCGGCCGGGCGCCTGCCGGCGTCGGTTCGCAGCGCGGGTCAACTGGCCGTGCCCGCCTCCAGCAGGGACCGCGTCATGGGGCCCATCTGGTCGTTGCGGGTCGGCAGCCGCTTCAGCGTGGGCAGCAGGTCCTCCTCGAAGACGTCGACCAGCCGCGCCAGTTCCTTCACCGGGTCGCGGGCGTCGTCGATGCGCACGTCCCACAGCGGGTAGTCCTCCGTGTCGACGACCAGGATCGTCGCGGACCGCGCACCGTCGCGGTCGGCGCCGGTCTCCTCGCCGGCCTGCAGGGCCGCCAGCAGGCGACGGGCGACGCCCAGGTCCGCAGGCGCGTCGAGGTAGGCCTGCCGGGTCGCCTCCAGCGTCTCCGGACCGACGAGTCGGTTGCCCTGGACCGTCATGCCCCGGCCGAGCAGGTGACCCGACCAGTCGGGACAGGCGGGCCCGGTCCAGGCGGCGACGCCGCCCACCGCGTCCACGACACCGACCTGCCGCGCGTCACGACCCGGGTCGCCGGCGACGAGTCGCTCCAGCACCTCCTCGGCACCCAGGCCCTCGTCGAGCAGGGAGAGCCCGTCCAGGCCCAGGTAGGGGTTGATGGCGGCCTGTGTCGCGACCGCTCCGGCCCGCCGGCGGGCATGGGACACGAGCTTGCCGACGGCCGGTTCGGCGGTCACGGCGCCGACGCCGAGCCGGCCGCTCACCGGGTCGTGAACGGTCAGGGAGAAGGTCACGGTCGGGCTTTCGTCGCGGGGGAGGCCGGTCACACCAGGGTTCGAGACCCACGGACCGGACGCCCCGTCCGTGCCGGGACGTTCGGACAGCCGCGCATGTCGGCCCCGTCCGGATGGGCGGAAGGGACGCCGCCGTCCTTCAAGCCGGCTTCAGGCGCCGTAGCGCTGGTGCCGACGCGCGAGCCGGTCCGGCTGCCCGTCGAGGTCGGCGAGCGTGGCCGCAAGCTCCGCCCGCAGCGCGGTCGCGGCGGTGTGGGCGTCGAACGTGGTCGGACCCGGCACGACACGGTCGCAGATGCGCAGCCGCCGCAGCTCCGACGCGGTCGGCTTCAGCAGCGGTGCGACCTCCTCGGCCCGGGTGGGGTCGCGGTGCAGGATCGAGGCGGCACCCTCCGGGGCGATCACCTCGAAGACCGCGTCGTCCTGCATCAGCAGCCGGTCGCACGCGCCGATCGCGAGCGCGCCGCCGGAGCCGCCCTCGCCGGTCACGACGGCGACGGTCGGTGCGGGCACGGACAGGACCGCGACGAACGTCTCCGCGATGGCGGCGGCGAGCCCGGCCCGGTCGGAATCGGGGGACGGATCGGCGCCCGGCGTGTCGACGAAGGTGACCAGCGGCAGGTCCCAGCGGCGGGCCAGCTCCGCGGCGCGGCGCAGCTTGCGGAAGCCCGCGGCGGTCGGCTGGCCGGGCCGGCGCCCGGGCGCGTCGGCGACACCTCGGCGGTCGAAGCCCAGGACCATCACGCGACGCTGGCCCAGACGGGCGACGGCCGCGACGACGGCGGGGTCGTCCTCGCCGGCGCGGTCACCACGCACCTCGAGGTGGTCGTCGAAGACTTCGGCCAGTAGGTCGCGTGCGGACGGCCGGTCGGGCCGGCGTGCGGCGCGGACGGCCTGCCAGGCGTCGTGCTCGACGACCGGCTCCTCGACGTGGTCGGCGGCCGGCAGCGGTCCGTGGCGCCGGGCCGGGTGCAGCAACTGCACCCAGTCGGCCAGCAGGATCGGCGCGTCGCCGTCCACGGCGACCTGGTCGACCAGGCCGGCGCGCAGGGCCGCCTCGGCGGTGTGGCTGTCCTCGCCGACCGGCTCGCCGGTGAAGGCCTCCACGACCCTGGGCCCCGCGAAACCGACGGTCGCGCCCTCGTCGGCGACCACGACGTCCGCGAGCGCGCCGTAGGAGGCGTGCACGCCGCCCGTGGTGGGGTGCGTGAAGTGGGCGAGCACCGGCAGCCCGGCGTCGCGCAGCCGTCGGACACCCTCCGCCGCCCGCGCCATCTGCACGAGCGAGACCATGCCCTCCTGCATCCGCGCGCCACCGGAGGCGGTGACGGCCAGGAACGGCAGGCGCCGCTCGAGGGCGACCGCCATCGCTTGCGCCACGCGGTCGCCGTGCACCTGCCCCATGGAGCCGCCCAGGAACGTGAAGTCGCCGAGCGCGACGACGACGTCCTCGCCGCCGAGCGTGGCCAGCCCCACGGCCACCGACTCGTCGCGGTCCGCGAGGTCGGCGAGCTTGTCCGCGTAGCCGGGGAAGCCCAGCGGGTCGGGGCGGCCGGTGGTGGCTGCCGTCGCGACCGGCAGGGGACGCAGGTCCTCGCGCCGGAGCCGGCCCGGCGAGGTGAGGCGGGTCATGGTGCTCATCGTGCGTCCTCCTCCTCGGCCGTGCCGGCTTCGGGGTAGATCTCGAACAGTCGCAGGTCGGCGACGTGGTCGAGGTGGGCGCGCATCGCGTCGGCGGCCGCGGCGGCGTCCCCGGCGGTGATGGCGTCGGCGATCGCCTCGTGGTCGGCCAGCGAGCGCGGCGGGCGTCCCTGCTGGGACAACGACTCGCCGCGGGTCTCCGCCACCGACTCGCGGAGCCGGTCCATGAGGTCGGCCAGGATCGGGTTGTGCGCCGCCCGCGTCACGGCCTCGTGGAAGGCGCCATCGCCTTCCAGGCCGATCTCGCCGGCCTCGACCTGCCGGCGCATCAGGGCGAGCCCGTCCTCGATCGCCCGCAGGTCGTCCGGGGTCCGGCGCTCGGCGGCCAGCGCGGCGATGGGGATCTCCAGCGCCCGGCGGGCCTCGAGCACGGCCGGCAGGCGGTTGCGGCGGTCGACGACCTTCGCGAGCGGCCCCGACGAGGGGTCCAGCTCGCGCAGGAACGTCCCGCCGCCGTGACGCACCTCGACGATGCCCTGGGTCTGCAGGGCGACGATGGCCTGGCGCACCGTCGTGCGCGACACGCCGAGGCGGCGGGCGAGCTCCCGCTCGCCGGGCAGGCGGTCGCCGACCCGCAGGTCGGACTGCACGACGTGGGAGAGCAGCCGTTCGGCGATCGCCTCGTAGAGCGGCGCGCGGGCGAGCGGGCGCAGGGCCGGCGCGCTGTCGGCGACGGGGGCGGCGCCGTCGGCCATCCTCGTGCTCCTCCCGGGCGGTCGTCGTGACGGGGTGGAAGTTGACGTCGGTGTCAAAGTGGTCCACTGACTGGACCAGTATGCCATTGGAACGATCGGCGCGCCACCGTCCCGCTGGCCGGCCGCCCGCGCGGCGTGGCTAGGCTCGCGCCCGACGCCACCGGGAGGCACGCACACGTGGGAGAGTTCGTCCGTCTCGAGGTCGACACGGAGCGCCGTGTCGGCACGATCCGACTGGACCGGCCGCCGATGAACGCCATCTCCAACCAGGTGTGGCTGGAGATCGGCGAGTGCGCCCAGGAGGCCGCCGACCACCCGGACGTCGGCGCCGTCGTGGTCTGGGGCGGGCCCAAGGTCTTCGCGGCCGGGGCGGACATCAAGCAGTTCCCGGAGATCGACTACCAGGCCATGAAGGCCGGCGGGGCGGTGCTGCAGCGGGCGATGGACACCCTGGCGCGGGTGCCGCTGGTCACCATCGCGGTGGTCAACGGCTACGCCCTGGGTGGCGGCTGCGAGGTGGCGCTGGCGTGCGACTTCCGGTTCGCGGCCGACAACGCCAAGCTGGGTCAGCCGGAGGTGCTGCTCGGCCTGATCCCGGGGGCCGGCGGCACTCAGCGGCTCCCACGGCTCGTCGGGTTGTCCCGCGCCAAGGAGCTGCTGTTCTCCGGCCGCATGGTCGACATGGTGGAGGCGCAGCAGATCGGCCTGGTCGACGAGGTCCACCCGGCCGACGAGGTGTACGACCGTGCGGTCGAGGCGGCGGCCCGCTATGCGGCCGGCCCGTTCGCGTTGCGCCTGATCAAGCAGGCCGTCGAGGACGGCACCGAGCTCCCCATCGACCAGGCCCTGCGTCTCGAGCAGTCGCTGTTCGCGGAGGCGTTCGGGACCGACGACGCCCGCACCGGCATCGCCTCGTTCATCGAGAACGGCCCCGGCAAGGCGAAGTTCACCGGCCGCTGACTCCGCCGACCGGTCGGCGCGACGGGGGTGACCGGCATTGGGTCAGTGGTCGACGACGATGACGTCCAGGACGCGGGGGCCGTGGACGCCCTCGACCCGGTCGAGTTCGATGTCCGAGGTGGCAGACGGGCCGCTGATCATCGTCAGGGGCCGGACGGGATCCAGGCGTGCCAGCCCCTCCGGCACCGTCTGTACGACCTGGTCGGCCCGCACGACGCAGACGTGGTGGTCGGGCACCAGCGTGATCGCGCGACGACCCTGGTCGGGCCGTCCGTCGAGCACGACCGTGCCCGTCTCCGCGATCCCGACCGCCGCGGCCGTGACGACCGTGTCGAAGCCGTCGAGGTCGGCCGGCGTCAGTGCGCCGGCGTCGGCCACCACCTCGACGTCGCCGGACACCGGCACCAGCCAGCCGTCGTCCAACCCTTCGGGCACCACGATCCGTCGGGCGTCGCCCAGCGCGGCGGCGATGGTCGCGGCCAGGTCGTCGGCGTCGCAACGGTGCACCCGGGCGCGATAGTCGTCGACACGTTCGAGGAACAGAGCCACGGTGGCGTCCGCGTCGAGGTCGCCGTGCTGCCGGTAGTCGCGCGGCACCTCGGGGACCTGCGGGGCGTCGCCGACGGCGGCGCGTACGCGCCCGAGCACGACGTCACGGGCGCTCATCGGCCGTCTCCCGGTCCGCGGGTGCGCCGCCACCATTCGCGGAACGTCTCGGCCGGGGGTCGCGGTGCGTCGCGGGCGGCGGTCCACGCCGCCAGCGGTCCCGGCAGCGAGCGGATCCGTCCCGCCTCGCGGTCACGGCGCCGTCCGAGCAGCCGACCGGCTCGGGACGCGGTCTGGGCCTTCTCCCAGCGTGCGGCGTCGGACATCGTCCAGGCCGCGGCGGCCATGCCGATCGCCTCGGCCGACGGCACCCGGCGGGTCGTGCGCTGCTGCTCGACGTGCTCCTTGCGCAGGTGCACCAGGATCGAAGGGATGTCGATCCTCACCGGGCAGACGTCGTAGCAGGCGCCGCAGAGGCTGGACGCGTACGGCAGCGACGCGTTGTCCTCGATGCCCGTCAGCTGCGGGGACAGGATCGCCCCGATCGGGCCCGGGTAGACGCTGCCGTAGGCGTGCCCGCCGGTGCGCTCGTAGACCGGGCAGACGTTGAGGCACGCCGAGCAGCGGATGCAGTGCAGCGCGGCGCGGCCGGCCTCGTCCGCCAGCACGGCACTGCGCCCGTTGTCGAGCAGCACGAGGTGGAACGCCTGCGGCCCGTCGCCGGGCGTGACCCCGGTCCACAGCGAGGTGTAGGGGTTCATCCGCTCGCCGGTCGACGAGCGCGGCAACAGTTGCAGGAACACCTCGAGGTCACGCCAGGTGGGCACGAGCTTCTCGATGCCCATCACCGTGATCAGCGTCCTGGGCAGGGTCAGGCACATGCGCCCGTTGCCCTCGGACTCGACCACGGACAGCGTGCCGGTCTCCGCGACCGCGAAGTTCGCGCCCGACACGGCCACCTCGGCGGCCAGGAACCGCGCCCGCAGATGGGCGCGCGCCGCGGCCGCCAGCGCGCGCGGATCGTCGGTGAGTTCGGGATCCGCGCCCGGCAGCGTGCGGACGAACAGCTCGCGGATCTCGGCGCGGTTGCGGTGGATGGCCGGCACGAGGATGTGGCTCGGCAGGTCGTCGCCGAGCTGCACGATCAGCTCCGCCAGGTCGGTCTCGTAGGCCGCGATGCCGGCGTCGGCGAGCGCCTCGTTGAGCCCGATCTCCTGGGTCGCCATCGACTTGACCTTGACGACCTCGTCGTGGCCGGTGTCGCGTACGAGCCGGGTGACGATCGCGTTGGCCTCGTTGGCGTCACGCGCCCAGTGCACCTCGCCGCCGGCCGCGACGACGCGCTCCTCGAGCTGGGTCAGAAGCTCGGGCAGCCGTGCCATCGTGGCGGTCTTGATGGCCTCCCCGGCGGCCCGCAGCTGCTCCCAGTCGTCGACCTCCTCGACGACCCTGGCCCGCTTGGTGCGGATGGTCGCGGTGGCGTGTCCGAGGTTGCGGCGCAGCTGCGTGTCGGCCAGCGCGTCGCGGGCGGCGTCGGGGAAGGTGCGCCCGCCCCGGAGGTGGCCGACCCCGGGAGGCGCGTGACCGACCACCGGCAGCAACCTGCGTCCGTCCGGCCCCACGGTCATCGTGTGGCCCTCGCCTCGGCGGCGGCCGCGCCCATCACGTCGGTCGCGGCCAGCACCTCGGCCAGGTGCACGGTGCGGATCCCACTGCGCAACCGCGACAGCCCGCCGCCGATGTGCATCAGGCACGAGCTGTCCGAGGCGACGCAGACCTCGGCGTCCGTCGCCAGCACGGCGGCCATCTTGTCGGCCAGCATCGCGGTGGACGTGTCGGCGTTCCTCACCGCGAACGTGCCACCGAAACCGCAGCACTGGTCGGCCTCGGGCAACTCGACCAGCCGCAGGCCGCGGACGGCGCGCAACAGCCGCAGCGGCTTGTCCCCGACCCGCAGCATCCGCAGCGAGTGGCAGGTGGGGTGGTAGGTCACCGTGTGCGGGTAGGCGGCGCCGACGTCGGTCACGCCGAGCTGGTCGACGAGGTACTCCGACAGCTCGAACGTCTTCGCGGCGACCGCCTCGGCACGGCGTGCGAGGTCCTCGTCGCCGGCCGTTCGGGCCACCATCGCGTGCTGGTGCCGGATCGAGCCGACGCACGAGCCCGACGGCGCCACGACCGCGTCGTAGGCCTCGAAGGTGGCCACGAAGTTGCGCACCAGCGGCAGCGCGTCGCGCTGGTAGCCGGTGTTGACGTGGGCCTGCCCACAGCAGGTCTGCGCGGCCGGGAACTCGACCGTCACGCCCAGCCGCTCCAGCACCGCGACGGTGGCCTTGCCGACGTCGGGGAACAGCGTGTCCGCCAGGCACGTCACGAACAGCGCGACCCTCGGGCGACCCTCGCTCACGGGCGGCCTCCTCTCCGTGCGCCCAGTGAAGGCGCTCGGCACAGGCGGCGCTACCGTCACCCGCACGACGCGTCGCCGTGGAGGAGGCCGCATGTCCGCCGAACTGCACGCCGTGCCCGACACCACGGCCATGGACATCAAGCAGAAGCAGGAGGCCTACCACGACTGGGAGGCCAGGACGTACGACGAGAAGTTCTCCATCTCGTACGACCAGCGCTGCATCGACTACGCCCGCGACCGCTTCCGCAAGGTCGTCCCCGAGGGGGCGGTGTTCCACCGCGTGCTCGAGGTCGGCGCCGGGACCGGCTTCTTCCTGATCAACCTCGCGCTGGGCGACTGCCTCGGCGACGCCGCCCTGGAGGCCACCGACATCTCCGAGGGGATGCTCGAGGTCTGCCGCCGCAACGGCGAGGAACACGGGCTGACGATCGCGACCCGCCAGGGCGACGCCGAGGCGCTGCCCTACGAGGACGACAGCTTCGACCTCGTCATCGGCCACGCCTTCATCCACCACCTGCCCGTACCCGGCGCCGCGATCCGCGAGATGTACCGGGTGCTCAAGCCCGGCGGCACGCTGGTGATCGCCGGCGAGCCGACCGAGCTCGGCGACAAGCTGTCGTGGGTGGTGAAGCGCAACACCTATCGGGCGTTCCGAGCCGTGACCGCCCTTCCCGGGCTGACGCAGTACCGCAAGCCGGGCATCGTCGAGGCCGGCGGTTCGGTCGAGGACGCGGTCCTGGCCGGGCTGGAGCACGAGGTCGACCTGCACACCTTCCGGCCCGCGGACGTGGAGAAGATGGCGCGGCTGGCCGGCTTCCGCGAGGCGCGAGTCGTCACCGAGGAACTGACCGCCAACTGGGTCGGGTGGGCCGTGCGCACCATCGAAGGCGCGATCCGGCCGGGGGTCCTCGGCATGCGGTGGGCGTTCGGCGCCTTCCACGCCTACACGCGCCTGCACCGGTTCGACGACCGGGTGCTCGCGCGTTTCGTGCCCCGCGACGTCTTCTACAACCTCATCCTGCACGCGACGAAGTGACGCTGCCCGTCGGCACCGGCGACACGCCGGACGAGCCCGACGACCGGGGCGAGGACCTGGTCGCCGAGCTCGACCTGCCGCTGCCGCACCTCGGCCCGGAGCTGCCGACGCGTCCCGAGGACGTCGAGGCAGTCGCGCAGCAGGCGGTGCGCGAGCACACGGAGGCCGTGATCCGCGCGGAGACGGCGCGTGAGGGCCAGCGGCGCGCGAGCCTGCTGGCCGCGGACCTGCTCGCCCAGCGCCCCCTGCCCGATCACGTCCGCCGGCCGCCCTTGCGGCTGCGCTACCCGCGGTTCGGCTGGCGCCGCGCGATCCGGCACGCGGTCGAGCGGCGCATGCTGACCGGCCAGTACCTGACCCTGTACCGGCGTTTCCTGTGGCAGCGCGCCCGCGCGGCCGCCACCGGCAACCACGTCGAGTTCCAGGGCATCGTGTTCACCGGCCGTCGCGTCGAGTTCCGCGGCCGGCCGGGGCATGGCCGCCTGGTCGTCGGGCCCTGGTGCTGGATCGGCGACGACAACAAGCTGCGCGCCCACGAGGGGCAGCTCACGCTCGGCGCCAAGGTCGTCATGGGCCGCGACAACGTCGTGAACACCTACCTCGACATCGAGATCGGCGACGCCTCGATCCTGGCCGACTGGATCTACGTCTGCGACTTCGACCACCGCTTCGACCGGCTGGACGTGCCCATCAAGGACCAGGGCATCGTCAAGTCGCCGGTGCGCATCGGCGGTGACGTCTGGGTGGGGGAGAAGGCGACGATCCTGCGTGGCGTCGACGTCGGGCACGGCTCCGTGATCGCGAGCCACTGCCTGGTCAACGCCGACATCCCGCCGTTCTCGATCGCCGTCGGGATCCCGGCCCGGGTCGTGAAGTCCCGCCTGCCGGACGGCATGGATCCGGAGGAGGCCCTGGACCGCGTGCGGCGCGGCCTGCCGATCCCGGGCGACCCGATCGGCTGACCCGGCGGCTCGAACCGCCTGGTCGACTCCAGGCTCGACGCAGCGGAGACGCGCGCGGAGCGAGAGAGGTGGCGGGGGTGCCCTCGGAGGCGTGACGTCAGGGGCAGACGTCACGGTCTGCGTGTGCCGCGGCGTGCGACGCGACCCCCGCCACCGGTCTTGGGGCCTGCTGGGCAGGCCCGGTCTCCCTCGATGGTCGACCACGATGTCTGGGTAAGTGAAACCGCCCGGTACCTCGTGTCGATAGGGGCACCTGACCCGACCTGGGGGTGCTCGCCACACCGCGTGCCCCGAGGTACCACGGGACGTCGCCGGTTCGAGGGCGTACGGTGCCGTCATGGACACGCGCGAACTGCTCACGGACGCCTTCCACCGCATCCCGGAGCTGACCCGGTCCCTCACGGACGGCGCCGGGTCGGAACTCCTGCACTACCGGCCCGATCGCGATGCGAACCCCATCGCCTGGCTGCTCTGGCACGCCGCCCGCGTCCAGGACGACCACGTCGCCGCCCTCGCCGGCCGGGAACAGGTCTGGACCGCCCAGGGCTGGATGGAGCGCTTCGACCTCCCGTTCGATCCCCAGGACATCGGCTACGGCCAGAGCAGCGAAGAGGTCGGCCAGGTCCGCGTCGAGGATCCGTCGCTGGTGGTCGGCTACCAGGACGCGGTCACCGCCATGGTCGACGAGTACCTGGCCACCGTCGACGACCAGGAGCTCGGGCGGGTCGTCGACGACGCGTGGGACCCGCCCGTGACCGCCGGCGTGCGCCTGGTCAGCGTCATCGGCGACGTCATGCAGCACCTCGGACAGGCCGGCTACGTCAGGGGCCTCTACGAGCGGCGAGGATGAAGCGTCGGGGCGCGCGGCCGGCGGCACGAACGATCGGGGCCTTCATGAGTGAGCACGGCGTCCACACCGACGACTCCCGGGCGCACCACCACGACGCGCACGACCTCGACGCACCCGACTGCGAGGCGCACGACTTCGATGCGCGGGCGGCGACGTGGGACGACGACCCGGCCAAGGTCGAACGGGCCCGGGTCGTGGCCGACGCCATCCGTGACGCCGTGCCGTTGACGCCGACCATGCGGCTACTGGACTACGGCGCCGGCACGGGCCTGCTGTCCGAACGGCTCGTCGACGACGTCGGTGCGCTCGTCCTCGCGGATCCGTCTGCCGGCATGCGCGCCGTCGCCGAGGCCAAGGTCGCCAGTGGGGCGCTGCCCGACGCGCAGGTGCTCGACCTCGACCTCGCCCGGGACGCCGCCCCGGCGGGTGAGCGGTTCGACCTCGTCGTCACGATGCTGACCCTGCACCACGTGCCCGACGTTCGCACCGTCCTGGCGCGGTTCGCGCAGCTGCTCGAGCCGCACGGCTGGCTCGCCGTCGCCGACCTGGTCGCCGAGGACGGCTCCTTCCACGGCACCGGCTTCGAGGGCCATCACGGCTTCGACACCGGCGAGCTGAGCGAGTGGCTGCGGGCCGTCGGCTTCGGCCCCGTGACGGTCACGATCTGCCACCAGGTCCGCAAGAACGACCGGGACTATCCGCTGTTCCTCGCCACCTGCCGCCGGGAACCGGCCGGCTGAGCCGCGACCGGCCCCGCGCAGGTCATGGCGCGACGGGGCCGGCGTCCTTCTCGGACTCGACCGCGCGCATGGCCTCCAGCGTGCGCCGCGAGCGTTCGCGGCGGGCGAGGTCGTCGGCGTGCTCCTGCTCCTTGGCCCACCGCATGAACAGCGTGGCGATGATGCCCCACAGCACGAACCCGCCCACCACGTTCATCACGATCCCCGCCGCCTGTTGGTCCTGGATGGCGTCGAACCCGAGCCACAGCGGGGGCGCGAGCTCGTACAGGCCGTACAGCGGCAGCGGGTTGAAGGTCAGGAAGGCGGCGGGCACGAACATCAGCACCGAGCTGGCGAACAGGTAGAAGGCCCGGATCGGCTCGTGGATGGCGTTGCGTTCCGGCTCGCGACGCAGCGCCGGCCACCACCAGATCAGGGCCGCGCCCAGATGCATCACGTCGATGGAGAACGAGCCGAGCTGGCTGGTCTTGAGCGTGTCGACGACCACCGGGATGTGGGTGCCGAACAGCACGACGTTGAAGACGATCAGCGCCACCGGCCAACGGGTGATGGCCGACACGGCCCGTTGCCGCCGCGTCCCCCACGGCAGCCAGCGGTCCAGCAGCCAGGTCGGCAGCCCGGCCAGCAGCAGCGGCGCGGCGACGAACGAGTACACGATGTAGCGGGCGATGCCGAGCGTTGCGAGGTAGCCCACGCCGAGCTGCCCGATCGGCCACTCGGAGACCACGACCAACGCCAGGACGCCGAGGCACCACTTGCGCAAGCGCGCCGGGTCCAGCGG
Organism: Egicoccus sp. AB-alg2; assembly: GCF_041821065.1. Lineage (NCBI taxonomy): Bacteria > Bacillati > Actinomycetota > Nitriliruptoria > Egicoccales > Egicoccaceae > Egicoccus > Egicoccus sp. AB-alg2. The sequence continues at coordinate 387,173 of NZ_JBGUAX010000004.1, forward strand.
CTGGCCGGCCCGACGGTGGGCCAGCACGTAGCTGCCGACGAACGCCGCCGCCACGACCCACACGCCGATGAACGGGGTGTAGCGCCAGGTCCAGACCTGTCCGGTCGAGGAGCACCACCACGCGACGTTGTTCATGCGTCGGTCTCCCGCGACCACTCCTCGACGATGCCGGGCAGGTCGAACACCCAGTCCGAGCGCCGCGCGCCGAACGGCCACACGCGCTGCGCCTGGCCGTCGGCGTCGAAGCCGATCATCTGCGCCGGGTGCCCGATGAGGTCGCCCTCGCCACGCGGGTCGGGGCCCTCCACCACCGGGCCGGGCAGGTCGAGCTGCCGCAGCGCGTCCTCGACCACCTCGAGGTCGCCGTGCAGGCCGACGAACCGCGTGTCGAAGTTGGCGAGGTAGTCGTCGATGCGTTCGGGGGTGTCGCGCTCCGGATCGACGGAGACGAACAGGACCTGGACCTGTTCGGTGGTGACGCCGACCTCGCGCATGGCGGCCGACAGCACCGCCAGGTGGATCGGACAGATGTCGGGACAGCTCGTGTAGCCGAAGAACAGCAGCGTGGGGGTGCCCTCGGTGGCCTCGCGCAGGTCCACCTCGTCGCCGGACGTGTCCAGCAGGGTCACGTCCGGCATCTCGCGCTCGACCTCCAGCGGCACGCCGCGCCACCCGTCGGGCTGGCGCTGCAGGCCCTGGGCGGAGATGGCGGTCGCGGTGGTCGGCTCGCAGGCGGTGACGAACACGGCCAGGGCGAGGAGGGGGAGCAGCAGGCGTCGCAGGGTCATGACCGCGTGGATTCCTGACCGTCGTCGTGTGGCGGCGGGTCAGCCGTCGGTGCCCGCCTCGTCGCCGGCGTCGTCGAACGCGTCCTCGGCGAGGTCGAGCAGCGGCACCACCTCGACCGGGATCGTCCGGTCGCCGGACCGCTCGAAGTGGAGCGTGAGATCGAAGGTACCGCCCTCGGAGACGGTCGCGTCCGGCACGACGAGCATCAGGTGCAAGCCGCCCGGCCGGAACTGCACGGTCTCGCCGGCGGGGATGTCGACGGTCTGCTGCTGGGTCATCGTCGCCCGGCCGTCGGCCACCTCGGTGAGGTGGACCTCGACGCCGGCGGCGGCCGGCGTGTCGGCGCCCAGCAGCACGTCGTCGCCGCTGCCGTCGTTGCGCACGGACACGACGACCTGCGACGACCCGGCGGCCGGCGGGGCCGCCTGGGCGTCGCCGATGTGCAGGTCGGGGTCGCCGCTGCCACCGCAGGCGACCGCGAGCAGGGCCACCAGCAGCAGGAGCGCGATGCGCAGGTGAGCGTTCACGGCGCGCATGCTCGCACGCCGCTGGTCCGCCACGCAACGCGGGGCCGGGCGGGGGACGCCGCCGACCGCGAGGTCCCGCCGGCCCGGCACGGAGCCTGCCGCCGCCGGTCGTAGACTCCCGCCGCTCGGCCGGTCCGGGCGCGTGTGCCCGACGACGACGTGGACGGTGGCGGTGGAACTCGACGGGACCCTCGGGCTCGTGCTCGGCCTGCTGCTCGTCGCGCTGGGCGCGACCGGCGCGACCGTCACGCAGCGCCGCTTCGAGCAGGAGGGCCGCTCGCAGCGCGCTCCGCTGTGGCTGGTGCCGTTCGGTGTCCTCGTCGGCGCCGGCGCCGCGCTCGTTCGCGGCTGGGACCTCGGCGGCTCCATGCTCGCCGGCGCCATCCTCGTGCCACTCGTCGGGGCGGCCGGCCGGCTGCTGGAGATCCGGCGGCGTCGGCGCCGCGAAGACTGACGCGCCGATACCGAACGGCATGGCGGACGGCGGCGATCGCCTAGGCTCGGCGCGGGGCACTGTGTCGACCAGGTTCGACGCGTCCGCGACCGCCCCGAGGGCATGTCTCCCGACGATCTGCGCGCGCTCCTGGCGCTGTTGACCGACCGCGGCACGGCGGCCTGGGTCCTCGACCGGCCCGGCCGGCCGGCGCCGGAACTCGTGGTCGACCACAGCGGCCTCGACAGCGTCGTGCGCGCACTGGTCGGTCGCGGCTTCACGGCCGACGTGGGCGAGCTCCCGGCCCGGATCGACTGCCGACACCCGCGTCTGGGCGCCGTGACGATCCGACCCTGCACCTTCGACGCGTCCGGGGCCGCCTACGGCTACGACGACGACGGACCGCTGCTGCTGCCGGCGGACGCCTTCGACCCGATCGACCACCCCTTCCGCAGCGTCCGCCCGACCGACGGAGCCGATCGATGACCGCACCGCCCAGCGCCCCACGCCCGGCCTCGCCGCCGCCCGGGCCGCCCGGCACCGCGACCCCGGCGATCGCCGTGCGCGGCTTGAGCAAGACGTACGGCGGGCAGACCGTGGTCGACCGGATCAGCTTCGACGTGCCCGCGGGAGGCGTGGTCGGCTTCCTCGGCCCCAACGGCGCCGGCAAGTCCACCACGATGCGGATGATCATCGGGCTCACCGCGCCCTCGTCCGGCGAGGCGCACATCCTCGGTCGGCCGTTCGCGAAGCTCGCGGACCCGGTCCACACCGTCGGCTCCATCGTCGATGGTGTCGGTCACCACCCCGGTCGGCGCGCCATCGAGGAGCTGCGGGTCAACGCCCGCGCCGTCGGGATCCCGTTCGACCGCTGCGAGGAGGTCCTGCACCTGGTCGGGCTCGAACAGGCCGCCCACAAGAAGGTCGGGGCGTTCAGCCTGGGGATGCGGCAACGGCTCGGGATCGCGCTGGCGATGCTGGGCGATCCGCAGGTGCTGCTCCTCGACGAGCCCGCCAACGGCCTGGACCCGCAGGGCATCCTCTGGGTGCGCCAGTTCCTGCGCCAGCTGGCCGACGAGGGCCGCTCGGTGCTGGTGTCCTCGCACCTCATCAACGAGGTGGCTCGCCTGGCCGACGACGTCATCGTGATCCGCCAGGGCCGGATCGTGACCGAGGCATCGGTCGCCGAGCTGACGGCGGTCTCCGGCGGTGCGGCCGTCGCGGTCACCAGCCGCGACGACCGGCGGCTGCAGGAGGTCCTGACCGCCCAGGGTGCCGAGGTCGTCGGCGGCGCAACGGGCCTGACCGTGCGCAACCTCGACGCGGTGCAGGTCGGCGACGCCGCCCTGGCGGCCGGCATCGCCCTGCGTGAGTTGCGGCCGATCACGGCCGAACTCGAGGACGTCTTCATGGAACTCACGGCCGGAGGAGAGATCGCATGAGCGCCGCCATCAGCGCCGTCCACCTGCTCGCCTCCGAGACCCGCAAGCTGCGGACGGTCGCCACGACCTGGGTCCTGACCGCCATCGGGTGGGGGTTGGTCGTGCTCAGCGCCCTGCTCCCGTACCTGATCCCGGCCATGGGCTCGCCGTTCACCGGGTCGGCCGAGCAGGTCGCCAGCACCATCGACGCGATCGGCGCCAACTCGATCATCGTCATGATCGTCGGCATCCTCGTCGTCACCACCGAGTTCCGTCACGGCACCATCGGGCGGACCCTCCAGCTGGTGCCCTCGCGCATGCGGGTACTGGGTGCCAAGCTTGCCGCGGGGATCGTCTACAGCCTCGCGTTCGTGCTCACCAGCCTGGTGATCGTCACGGTGATCCTGTTCGCGATGTCGATCGCCGGCGATGCCCCGTTGCACTGGGGGGCACCGGTCGGGACCGCACTGTGGCAGGCGTTCGCCGGGCTCGCGCTGACGTCCGTCCTCGGCGTCGCGGTCGGGGCGCTGATCCGCAGCCAGGTGATCGCGATCACGGTGTCGCTGATCTGGATCTTCGTGGTCGAGCAGCTGGTGTTCGGGCTGCGACCCAGCGCCGGGCAGTGGCTGCCCTTCCAGGCGCTCAACTCCGTGTTCCTGACCGCCGAGACGCGGGCCCAGATGCCCCCGAACGCGCAGTTCCTCGAGCCGGGTGTGGCCCTGGCCGCCTTCCTCGGCTACGTGGTCGTCTTCACGGTCGTCGCTGCGGTCCTCATGCGCGCGCGCGACGTGTGATCGTGCTCGTCGCGGGCGACCTCCGGCCGACCGTCGTGCGGCGGCGGCCCGCCGCACGCGGGACGTAGGCTGGAGATCGACGTCCGAGGAGGGGAGCCGCATGGGTGACCCGGCGTGCTGGAGTGGCCTGGTCTGCGAGGACTGCGGCCGGGTCGTCGAGGTGCCCGAGGACCACGCCGGCTGTGCGACCGCGCCATCCGGCGAGGACGCGGGCGCCCCGGTCGTGCGCTTCGACGGGGACGCGCGGCCCGTCGATGCCGTCACCCGGCCGCGGCCGGAGCGGTGCTCGGATCCAGGGCGGCCAGGAACGCGCTGACGTCGCGAGGTGCGTCGTCGACGGCCGCGAGGCGGGTGACCTCCGGTACGTCGTCGCGGCCCTCCTCGATCAGCCGGCACAGGTTGGCCAGCGCGTCGGCATGCCCGCGGACGCGTTCCTCGGCGTAGCCGGCCGCGTTCCCGCGCAACACCATGTAGGGCCAGTCGGAGGTCATCAGCAGCGCGAGCTCCCGGGCGACCTGCTCGCGGGCCTCGGGCCGGCCGCGTCCACCGGCCAGTGCCGCGCGGGCCGTGGCGATCGCCTCGTCGATCGCCTGCCACATCGGCCGGGTCGTGTCGGCGACCCAGCTGGCGTGGCTCTTCGCATGGCCCCACGACGACTCGGGCAGCCGCAGTCGGCGCGTCGGCGGGTGGCGCTCGCGACGTGACGCCAGCGTCGTCGTCCGCAATTCCGGGTCGGTGGCGACCCGGCGCAGCACCGCCTCCAGCCAGGCGGGCCCCTCGAACCACCAGTGGCCGAACAACTCGGTGTCGTAGGCACAGACGACGACACCGCCGGGACGGTCCGCCAGCGTCCGGCGGAGCTCGCCGTGGAAGTGTTGCGCGTGCGCCTCGACCCGCTCGGCGGCCGCGGCCGGGACGTACGGCTGCTTCGCGTCCGGGGGCAGCGAACGGTCGGTGACCCGCCACGACGGGTGCGTGCCGAACGTGCCGTGCGCGAAGTAGTCGCGGTACCAGACGTCGGCGGGATAGCCGGCGGCGGCCGACCACACGTGGCAGCCGACGTTGAGGTCGCGGGCGAAGGCCGCGACCTCGCCATCGCCGATCAGGACCCCCTCGTGCAGCGCAGGCAGGTCGGCGTACTCGCCGGATGCGAGCACCTCGTTGGCGGTCCAGTCGCGCCCGGGCCGGCCCTCCCCGGCCCACAGCGTGGCCGTGTCGATCAGCACGTGGTCGATGCCGTGGGCGGCGTAGTGCTCCTCGAGGCCGGGAAGCGCCGGTCCCCGCGGCGGCAGGGTCGGGGTGCCGTACCGGTCGACGCGCACCGGTGCGGCGGTGGGGTCGCCGACCGGGCCGCGGGGGCGGTAGCCCATCTCCGGGACCCACAGGCCACGGCTGGGGGCCGGTGCCCAGCCGGCGTGGTCGCCCAGCCCGCTGGCGAGCTGGGCGTCGATCAGCGTCGGGTCCGCGACCAGCGGCAGGTACGGGTGGGTGGCGGGCCCGCCCAGCAGCTGCACCACCCCGCGGGCCGCGAGGTCGGCCCACACCGCGGTCAGCCCGCCGCGTGCCTCGACGTCCTGGTGGTAGGCGAGCAGGTCCGCGAAGTGACGCCAGTAGAACGTGGCGAGTTCGACCACCTCGGGGCCCATGTCCGTGTGCCAGCGCTGCTCCTCGCTGCGCCACATCTGCCCGCCCAGCCACGTGCCGAGGTCACGGGCGAGCCGCGGGTCGCGGACCTGGTGGGCGGCCAGCGGGGTCACGCCGAGCGTGAGGACGTCGCGGTGGCCGTCGTCGGCCAGGCGCTCCAGCATGCGGGTCACCGGGAGCCAGGAGCCCGCCCAGGCCTGGAACAGCCACTCCTCGCCGACCGGCCAGACGCCGTGGCCCTTGAGGTGGGGGAGGTGAGTGTGCAGGACGAGGGCGAACTCGCCGCTCACGCGGGCACCCGGCACACGGCGACGAGGTCCAAGCTGGCGTCGAGGTCGGTGTCGCGTACCTCGAAGTCCGCCGGCGCGACCGCGTGCACCGTGCGGCGCAGCCAGCCCGGCCACCGCCCGGGTTCGCGAGCCGCCAGCAGCTCCGGCAGCGGGCATGCGGCCGCGGCCTCGACGCCGGCCAGCCACCGTCCGTGGTGGACGCCGAGCATCCGTTCCATCACGAGTCCGGCGTCGGTCAGCTCGTCGGCCAGCTCGGCGGCGGTGAACTCGCGGGTGTGGAACGGGTTGACCGGCACGTCGCTGCCAGGCGTGAAGGTCAGCCGGTTCGGCGTCGCGATTACGACCGTGCCGTCCGGACGTGTCACCCGTCGCAGCGAGCGCAGGTAGCCCGGGATGTCGTAGAGGTGCTCGATGACCTGGAACGACACGGTCAGGTCGACCGCGTCGTCGGCCAGGGGCAGGGCCATCAGTTCGGCGGCGTGGACCTCGACGGCCGGGTGCTCGGCTGCGTGGGTGGCGGCGACGTGGGCGACCACCGTCGGGTCCAGGTCGACGCCGACGACCCGGTGGGCGCCGGCCGCGGCCAGCATGCTCAGCCCGTAGCCCTCGCCGCAGCCGGCGTCGAGCACGACCGGCGCGCACCCGCGGGCGACCAGGTCAACGGCGAGGTCGTAGGCCACGACGTGCCGCTGGAACCAGTAGTTCTCGTCCGGGATGCCCGGCAGGGTCCGCTCACCGGTGAGCACCAGGCCGCCGGAGGCGTCCGAGATCGCCGCCGTGCCCGGAGGGACGGGGGCGGGCGGGGCAGGGTGCCGATGCGCGCGAGCCATGTCGGCGAGCCTACGGTGGGCCCGGGTCCGCTCCGGCATCGGTCCTCGCGCCGCGGCGGCGGCACGACGGGCCCCCGAACCGACGGGCTCGGCGATTTGACTTTGAGCGTCCGCTCCAATTCGATCGCTCGCGAGAGATCACCTGGCAGCACCGCGCCGCCATGTTCGGTGGTGCGCCGGACCACGAGAGGGAAGCGCGTAGATGAAGGTCATCGTCCCGGTCAAGCGCGTGCCGGACACGGCAGGCGAGAAGAACATCGACCCGAACGACAAGACCGTGGATCGGGACGGGATCGAGTCGGTCCTGTGCCCGATCAACGAGTTCTCGATCGAGGAGGCGGTGCGGCTCAAGGAGTCGGCGGGTGCCGAGGTGAAGGTCCTGCTGATGGGGCCGGAGTCGGCGCAGCCGATCGTGCGAAAGGCACTGTCGTACGGGCTGGACGGCGCGGTGCAGATCACCGATGACGCGCTGGCCGGCTCGGACGCGATCGGCACCGCGAAGGCGATCGCGGCGGCGCTGCAGAACGAGGAGTTCGACCTGGTGATCTTCGGCAACCAGGCCACCGACGCGCGCACCTGCGTGGTCCCGGCCGCGGTCGCGGAGATCCTCGGGCTGCCCTCGCTGACCTACGCCCGCCACCTCGAGGTCGACGGCGACAAGGTCGTCGTGCACCGCGAGCACGAGGAGGGCTACGACGTGGTGGAGTCGACGCTGCCGGCCGTCGTGTCGGTTGTGGAGGCGATCAACGAGCCGCGCTACCCGTCGTTCAAGGGGATCATGGCCGCCAAGTCCAAGCCGCTGGAGGTCAAGTCGGCGGCCGACATCGGGCTGGACACGTCCGAGGTCGGACAGGCCAACGCCTGGGCGGTGTTGACCGAGTTCGAGCAGCGGCCCCCGAAGGAGGCCGGGACGATCGTCGAGGACGACGGCTCCGGGTCCGCGGCGACGCAGCTGGCCGACTGGATGCAGGCCAAGAAGTTCGTCTGATCCGGGTTGCGGCCGCTTCCGCAGCGACGGAGTGGGTCCACGAGCTCGGGTGGGCCCGAACGGTCAGCGGCCGCGCGACATGCCCGGTGAAGATCGGGCGGCAACGTCAGAGAGGGAAGAGACTTCCATGGGTGAGCTGCTCGTACTGATCGACCATTCCGAGGGCCAGCCGCGCAAGCTGTCCCTGCAGATGCTCACGGCCGCCAACCAGGTCGCGGCCCAGACCGGCGACACCGTCTCGGCGGTGTGGCTGGGCGAGGGTGCCAGCGCCGGGGCCGAGGTCGTGGGCCGCTACGGCGCGACCAAGCTGTACGCCTGGGACTCGCCGGACGCGCTCGGCTACGTCACGCTGCCGCAGGTCGAAGCCCTGCAGCAGGTGATGGAGAGCGCCGGTGCGCAGATCCTGTTCTTCGCGTCGACGAACCTGGTCAAGGACGTCGCCGCGCGGCTGGCCATCCGCGTCGACGGTGGCGTGATCACCGACGCCACCAACGTCGAGGTGGTGGACGGCAAGATCCAGGCCACCAAGGAGATCTTCGGTGGCGAGCTGATCACGAAGTGCACCTTCGCGGACGGCAAGAAGCAGCTGGTCGGGATCTCCAACAACGCGTTCCCGGCCGAGGAGACCGGTGGCGGTGCGGCCGAGGTCGTGAACCTCGACGTGTCGCTGTCGGACACGGCGACCGCGGCGCGGGTCACCAGCGTGGAGAAGCAGGTCACGGCGGACCGGCCCGACATCGCCGAGGCCGCGATCGTGGTGTCCGGTGGGCGTGGGCTGGGCGACGAGAAGGGCTTCGAGCTGCTCGAGCAGCTCGCGGACCTGATGGGCGCCGGGGTCGGCGCGTCGCGCGCCGCGACCGACGCGGGCTGGTACCCGCACCGCTACCAGATCGGCCAGACCGGCCGGACCGTGTCGCCGATGCTCTACATCGGGTCGGGCATCTCCGGTGCCATCCAGCACCGGGCCGGGATGCAGACCTCCCAGAACATCGTCGCGATCAACAAGGACGCCGAGGCGCCGATCTTCCAGATCGCGGACTTCGGCATCGTCGGCGACCTCTACACCATCGTGCCCAAGCTGATCGAGGAGATCCAGGCACGCAAGGGCTGACGAACGTTCTGCTGGTCCCTGTCGGCGGGCGCCTCCGTGCAACGCGGGGGCGCCCGCCTCGTTGTGTCACCTGACCGCCGCGCTCGCTCGGACGGCAGGAGGTGGCGATGACCTGGGATCGACGCGACGACGCCGAACAGCGACGGGTGCTCGAGCGGACGTTGGGGGACTGGCTGCCGCTGACGCTCGCCGCCACGCCGTTCTGGCGCGCGGCCGCGGACCAGCTCGGTCTGGCCGCACCGGAGGCCCGCGACCTGGCCGCCCTGGCCCGCTTGCCGGCCGTCCGTGAACTCGACCTGGTGGCCGACGATCCGGCCGGGGCGGGGGCGGTGCTCGCGCCCACCGAGGACCAGGTGAAGGCGCATGCGCCCGCGTCGTCACTGCGCGAGATGGCCGTGGCGCTGCGCGGCCGCGGCGCCGACGGTGGCCGTCAGGTGCTGCGCCAGACCTACCGTCCGTTGCACCTGCAGACGGCCGGGGCGCACGGCAGCTTCCTGGTGGCGTCGTCCCGCAGCGATCTCGACCGCATGCACCGGGCCGGAGCGCGCGCGGCCGCGGTCGCCGGCCTGCGAGACGACGACGTGCTGGTCTCGGCGCTGCGGTGCGGGCCGACGGGCGCCCACGTCGGCGTGACCCACCTCGCCATGGGCGCGGGCCTCACGGCCGCGCACCCGCGGACCGGCGACGCACTCGACGAGGTGGTCCGCGCGGTGGGCGTGCTGTCGCCCAGCGTGTTGGTGGTGGCCGTCGAGGAGGCGACCGCCCTGGCCGAGGAACTGCGTGCGGCCCGCGTGCCAACATCGTCGCTACGGCGCGTGCTGGTGTACGGCCCACCACCGGACGAGGCGGGACGCGAGGCGATCGTCGGCGCGTTCGCGGTCGGTGGCGCCAGCGTCGCCGTGCGCGCGATCTGGGCGCCGTCCGAGGCGCGGGCGCTGTGGGCCGAGTGCGCCCCCGGCTCCGGTCTGCACACCTACCCGGACCTGGCGTACCTCGAGGTGGTCGACCCGCTCACGGGCGCCCCGACGGACGGTGACGGCGACCTGGTCCTGACCAGCGTCGGCTGGCACGGCACGGTGCTGCTGCGCTACCGCACCGGGGCCTGGGTCGACGCGCCCGCGACCGAACCCTGCCCCCAGTGCGGCCGTACGGTGCCACGACTGGTGGGGCAGGTCGACCCGAGCGCCTGGCAGCTCGCGTACGCCGCCGCGAACGGGCCGCGGGTCGTCGACCTTCGAGGGGTCGCCACCGCACTGGAGCGGGCGCCCGGGATCGCGGCCTGGCGTGCGGAGCTCCACCCGCCGGCCGACGACACCGGCGTCGACCGGCTCCGTGTCGTGCTGGCCGGCGAGCCGGCCGCCGACGTCGCGGTCCTGGCGGACCGGGTCGGGGCGGCCTGCGGCATGCCGACCGAGGTCGGCGTGGCCGCTACCGCCGCCGCGGTCGCCGCCGAGGTCGACCGCGTCGGCGGGGTGTTCGCGGACCTGCGGTGAGGGGCGAGACCGCATCGGCACGACATGGCCCGCCCGATGCGGCCCGCCGGATGCGGCCCGCCCGATGCGGTCAGCCGTCGGTGGGCTGGAGGAACTCGAGTCGGTTGCCGAAGCAGTCGTCGACGTAGAAGCGCCGATGGCCGGGGAGCAGGCCGTCGGGTCGCGCCTCGATGCCGGCGGCGGTCAATCGGGCCCGCACGGTGTCGAGGTCGTCGACCTGGATGCCGGGATGCGCCTTGCGTGCCGGCGCGAACGGGTCCTCGACACCGAGGTGGACCTCCAGTGCACCGCCGCGGAACCACGCGCCGCCACGCGCCGCCAGCTCCGGCGGCTTGGCGACCTCCTGGAGCCCGAGCACGTCGCCGTAGAAGGCCCGGGCGCGATCCTCCTGGCCGGCGGGCATGGCGAGCTGGACGTGGTGCAGGGCGTACATCGGCTCTCGATCGTCGCGGCGGGGCCTCCGAGCATGTCAGAGGGCATGGCCTGGTTCCAGCGTCGTCTCGGGTGCCGCGGGGGCGCGCGTCGCCTCGGTGCGGCGGACGACGACGATGCCGGTGATGATGCAGATGCCGCCGACGACCTGGGAGGGCCCCGGGACCTGGGCGAGCAGCGCCCACGCGACCAGGGCCGCGAACAGCACCTCGGTGAGTGCCACGAACGAGGCGGATCGCGTGCCGAGGCGCCGGACCGCGCCGATGCCGGTGAGGTAGGCGATGCTGGTGGAGACCAGCACCAGCCACAGCGCCGGCAGCAGCCAGGTGGTGGCGTTTCCGGCGAGGGTGACGTCGGCGGCCGCGAAGCCCAGCGGCACGATGCCGAGCAGGCCGGTCAGCGCGATGACTCCCGCCCCGATGGCGGTGCCGCCGGCGGCCATGACGATCGGCGGCAGGTCGTCGTGCTGCCGCTCGGAGAGCACGAAGAACGCGGCGAGGCAGACCGCCGCGAGCAGCCCCCACGCCACGCCGGCGGGGTCGACGCCGCCCGCGCCGGCGAGGTCGAGGACGAACCCGAGCCCGACCATGGTCAGGGCGGCCCCGATCAGGGTCGGGGCCGGCGGCCGGCGGCGGGTGCGGGCGGCGGTCCACAGCACCAGCAGCACCGGGGCCGTGAACTCCAGCAGGAGGGCGACGCCCACGTCGAGCGTGCGGACGGCGTTGAAGAACGACAGCTGTGCGCCCGCCATGGCCACGACGCCGTAGGCGACGAGCGTGCGCAGCGAGGCCGACGACAGCCGCAGTCGGCCGCGCTGCAGGATCGCAGCGACCACGCCGAGCACGATCGCGGAGCCACCCAGGCGCACCAGCACGGCGGCGCCGGCCGTCCACCCCGTGTCGATCAGCGCCTTGGCCATCGGGCCGGACGAGCCGAAGGTGAACGCCGACACCAGCGCCATCGGCAGACCGAACCGCGTCGTGCGGGCAGGGGCGTCGAGGCTCGTCATGGGCGTCTCGCGGTGGACGCGTCCACCGCGGTGGACGTCAGGAGTGTTCCGGCAGTACGGTCGTGACGATACGCCACCCGGGTGACAGGAGTCAACGTGCGTTTCGCTCATGACACCGAGGTGGCGCTCGCGGGCGCGGCCGCGCTGGTGAACACCAGCCGTGGCGGCGTCGAACGCCTGCCGGACACCGCAGCGCTGGCGGTGTTCCTCGACGCCGAGGGCTACAGCGGCACTCGCGCCGGTACGGCCGAGGAGCTCGAGGCGGTCCGCGACCTGCGTGCCCGCCTCGCCGCCCTGTGGACGCTCGACGACCGCGACGAGGTGGTGGCGGTCGTCAACCGCATGCTCGCCGACGCCCACGCGCTGCCGCGGCTGACCCGCCACGACGACTGGGACTGGCACCTGCACCTGACGCCGCCGGACGCGCCGTTGGTGGACCGGATGGCGACGGAGGCGGCGATGGCGATCGCGGACCTCGTACGCGCCCAGGACCTCGACCGCCTCAAGCGGTGCGAGGGCGAGGACTGCGACGCCGTCCTCGTCGATCTCTCCCGCAACCGGTCACGGCGGTTCTGCGACCTCGGCAACTGCGCCAACCGTGCCCACGTCGCGGCCTACCGCGCGCGCAAGGCCGCGGCACACCGCACCTGAGTTCCGGTTCGCTTCCTGCCCGCTGGGCGCAAGGCTGCCACGGATGGCCTCGGGAGGGGGCAGTCGCGCGACACTGCCGGTATCACCTCGCACGGGCCGGTCGAGATCCTCGGCTGACGTCCGGCTGCTTCATGGACTCGCGAGGACCTTCTCGTAGAGCACGTGATGATCATGCTGGTCGGCATAACCGAGCGAACGGTAGAAGGCATGGGCAGCCGCCCGCTCAGGTCGCCGTCCGCTGTTCACCTGCATCAGGGTGCTCGCCCTCACCGCGGCAATGCGTTCCGCCTCGGTGACCAGGCGACGCCCGATCCCGGCACGACGAACGGCGGGATCGGTGGCGAGCGCGGTGATCCGCGAGAACATGCCGGGCTCGGCGAAGCGGGGCGTGAGGCTCAGAGCGAGCACGCCGACGACCTGCCCGCCGAGCTCCGCCAGCAGGACGTGGTCACGGGCAGACGCGTCGAAGGACGCGATGCGCTCGCGGACGGCCGATACCTCGGCGGGATAGCCGAGCGCCGTGAGCAAGCGACAGACGTCCGGCGCGTCCGTCGGAGTGGCTCCTCGAACCGTGACCAGTTGTCGCGCTCGGTCGCCGAAGCTGCTCGTCGTCAAGGTGGCCCCCTCGCGGTTAGTGGGAGCCTGCCAGTTTGAGGCACCCGGATCGCCACGCCATCGCGCCGTCGTGCGAGGTCCTCGCGTGCCCGACACTCCTCCTCGCGCTCCTGTCCCGCCGAGGCCCTGATCGCGTGGCGTGGCCCCCATGCCGATCCCGGGGCGCTCTGACCGGGCGGCTGCTGCGGTCACGGCCAGGTAGGTTCGGAGGATGAACGAGCCGCGCTGGTGGGATGCCGAGGTCGTCGTCGAACTGGACCCGACCGTCCCCGATGGCCACATGAGGCATCACGTCGTGCTCCCGGCCGGCTCCTACCGCGAGGTCGCCGCCGGGGACCGGGTGGAGGGAGCGCTCGACGGCGTCCCCTTCAGCCGTGTCGTCGCCGCAGGTGGGGACGGGCAGCGCCTGCTCCGCTTCGGTCGGGACTGGCTGCGTCAGGCCGGCATCGAGGTCGGTGACCTGGTGCCGCTGCGGCTCCGACTGGACCCCGACCCCGACCGCGTCGACGTCCCCGGGGAACTCGCGAACGCCTTCGTCGAGCACCCCGAGCTGGAGCACCGCTGGGAGTCGCTCACCGCAGGTCGCCGGCGGACGCTGGTCTACCCGATCGAGCGTGCAAGGCGTCCGGAGACGCGCGCGAAACGGGTCCAGGCGATCCTCGACGAGCTCGACCGGCCCAGAGGCTGACACGGCCCGGGCGGGGCCGAGCTGGGCGGCGCGACCCGGCGACGTCAACGCGTCGGTGTGACGCCAGATCGGCACCGAAGGCGTGCTTGGCGTAACGGAGCGGTGCGCCGTGACACAGAAACCTGGTCATCGTCAGGGAGTGGGCGGACGCGCCGTCCGCTCCGGCAGTCAGCAGGCCCGAAACCTGGCCATGCTCAGGGAGTGGGTGGGCGGGCGCGTGGACGCACGGGTGACCAACAGGGCGGCAACCGCCGTCGTGGCCCGAGCCCTACCCTCGTGTCCCCGACGTCTTCAGCTGACGTCGACGACCTCGGCCTTGGTGATCTCCAGCAGGGTGCCCGGCGTCAGCGGGAACACCGTCGACGGCGTGCCGGCCGCCGCCCACACCTCGTCGTAGGTGGTCAGGTCGCGGTCGCACACGACACGCAGCGGCGCCGGGTGCCCGAAGGGCGGCGTGCCACCGATGGCGTAGCCGGTGGCCGAGCGGACCTCGTCGGCGTTGGCCTTGCGCAGGGTGGCGACGCCGAGGGCGGCGCACACCTGGTGCTCGTCGACGCGGTTGGCGCCGGAGGTGAGGATCAGCACGGGTTCGTCATCAGCCACGAACACCAGCGACTTCACGATCTGTGCGACGTCACAGCCGATCGCGGCTGCGGCGTCGGCGGCGGTCCGGGTGCCCTGGGGGAACTCGCGGATCTCCGGCGCGAGCCCGTGGGCGGCAGCGGCCTGGGTGAAGCGTTCGACGGCGGCGGTGGCCATTGGCAGGACTCCGGGGGGTGTCGTGTCGTTGGATCAGACGGTGAAGGTCGCGGACAGCGGCGGGGTACCCGGGACGACCTCGACGCGGACGTCGAGGGTCGCGCCCTCGGTTGGCACCGGCCGCAGTCGCACCTCGCCGTTGCTGAAGTGGCGGTCCCCCCGCCCCACCGCGTCGAGCACCTCCAGCGGCCGGCCGTCGGAGATGACCTGCCAGGCGTCGACGGGGGGCACCCGCCGCGGCAGCGGCCGGGCGGCGCCGACGTCGATGCGCGCGAAGCGCAGGTCGGCCCACTGCGGCCACACCTCGAGACTCAGCAGGACGACGCGCTGGCCGGCCGCCGCGCCGAGGTCCAGGGTCAGCGGCACGACGCGCACCGGCGCGTCGGGCACGGCCAGGCCGTCGGGCAGGTGGGGCGCGGTCACGGCAACTCCGAGGAGGGGAACGGGCGTCGTCCGGCGGCGGGGACGCTACCGTCGCGGCCGTGCACGTCATGTTCGACCACGCCGCCAGTACGCCGCCGCGCCCCGAGGCGCGAGCGGCGTTGTCGCAGTGGCTGGCGGCCGCCAACGCGTCGGCGACGCACGCCGCCGGCCAGGCGGCTCGTGTCGCGGTCGAGGAGGCACGTGAGCGGGCGGCCACCGCGCTCGGCTGTTCCCCCCACGAGGTCGTCTTCACCTCCGGCGGCACGGAGGCCGACAACCTCGCCGTCAAGGGCATCGTGTGGGCGGCTCGCGAGCGGACCGCCGGACGACCGCACCTGGTCGTCACGGCCGTCGAGCACGCCGCCGTCCGCGGCCCGGCGCAGTGGCTCGCCCAGCGTGGCGACGTCGAGCTCACCGAGGTGGCTCCCGACCCCGACGGGCGCGTCCCGGTGGACCGGGTGCTCGACGCGGTGCGCGACGACACCTGCCTCGTCAGCGTCATGGCCGCCAACAACGAGCTCGGCGCCGTCAACGACGTCGCCGGACTGGGCGCCGCGCTGCGTGAGCGTGGCGTCGCGCTGCACACCGACGCGGTGCAAGCCGTCGCGACGTTGGACGTGGACGCCGCCGCCTGGCAGGTCGACGCGCTGGCGACGTCCGGGCACAAGTTCGGTGCGCCGCAGGGCGTCGGCGCGGCGGTGCTGCGCCGCGGCCTGCCGGTCGTCCCGCTCAGCCACGGCGGGGGACAGGACCGTGGGGTCCGCTCCGGCACGTTCGCGGCCGCGCTGGACGCGGCCTACGGCGCTGCCCTCGAGGCAGCCGTCGCGGACCGGCCCGCGCTGCGCGAGCGGCTGCGACGGCTCACCGACCGGCTCGCGGACGGACTTCTCGCCCTCGACGGCGTGACCCGCAACGGCCCCGCCGACCCGGCCCACCGGCTGGCGTCGCACCTGCACGTGTCGCTCGACGGGGTGGACGGCACGGCGTTGCTCCTGGAGCTGGACCGGGCCGGCATCGCGGTCTCGTCGGGCTCGGCGTGCGGGGCAGGCGCTGCCACGGCCAGCCACGTCCTGCAGGCGTGTGGGGTCGCTGGCACGCCCGTGCGGATGACGCTGGGCTGGACAACGACCGAGGCGGAGGTCGACTTCGCCCTCGACGTCCTCACCGAGGTCGTCCCGCGCCTGCGGACGGCGGCGCCCTTCGGCCTGGAGTTCTGACCCGATGGCGCAGGTGCTGGTCGCCATGTCGGGCGGCGTGGACAGTGCGGTCGCGGCCGCCATGCTCGTCGAGCACGGCCACGACGTCACCGGCGTGCACCTCAAGCTCGCCGACGTCGCGCTGCAGGACCAGGTGCCCGGCCACGGCTGCTGCACCCTCGACGACGCCCAGGACGCCCGCCGCGCGGCCCAGGTGCTGGGCATCCCGTTCTACGTGTGGGACCTGTCCGAACTGTTCCGCACCGAGGTGCAGGATCCCTTCGCGCAGGCCTACGCGGCCGGCGTCACACCCAACCCGTGCGTGACCTGCAACGAGCGGGTCAAGTACGCCGGGCTGCTGGACAAAGCGCTGGCGATGGGGTTCGACGCGCTGGCGACCGGCCACCACGCCCGCCTGCGCCGGCACGGCGAGGTGGTTCGCGAGCCCGGCCCCGACACGCGCCTGCACCGGGCCGTCGACCGCGCCAAGGACCAGTCCTACGTGCTCTACGTCGCCACGCCTGACCAACTCGACCGGACCCTGCTGCCCGTCGGCGAGGTCGCCAAGGACGAGGTCCGCGCGCTGGCGCACTCCTACGGCCTGCGGGTGGCCGACAAGCGTGACAGCTACGACGTGTGCTTCATCCCCGACGGCGACACGGCCGGTTATCTGGCCCAGCACCTGCCGCCGGCACCGGGCCCGATCGTCGACCTCGACGGCCGGCGGCTGGGCGAGCACGAGGGCGTGTGGCGGTACACGGTCGGCCAGCGGCGTGGGCTCGACCTGGGCACCCACGAACGGCGCTTCGTCGTGGACGTCCGCGCCGACACCGCGACCGTGCAGGTCGGACCGCGCGAGGCGCTCGCCTGCACGTGGGCCGAGGTGGCGGCGCCGTCCTGGACGACCGGGACGCTGCCGGTCGGCCCCGTCCACGTCCAGATCCGGGCCCACGGCGCGACGGTGCCGGGAACGGTCGAGCCGACCGGCGACGGGGACGCGGTCCGCCTCCACCTCGACGTCGCCGTGCACGGGTTGGCCATCGGCCAGGCCGCGGTCGTCTACGACACCGACGACCGCGTCTGTCTCGGCGGCGGCCGCGTCACCCGCGCCGAGCGGCCGGCCGGCCTGCCGGTGCTCTGACGCGTCAGCGGCTGACGGCCTGCTGCACGGCGAACCAGTGCAGGGCGATCGCGGCCAGCGTGAGGGCGTGGAACACCTCGTGGTAGCCGAACCAGCGCGGCCACGGGTCCGGCCGCCGGCGTGCGTAGACCACCGCGCCGAGGGTGTAGAGCAGTCCGCCGGCGGCGACGAGCCCCGCGACCGTCGTGGAGTGACGCCACAGCCACGGCAGTGTGACCAGTCCGACCCAACCCAGCGCGACGTACGGCACGATCCGGGCCCACGGGCGCGCGTCGAGGAAGATGTTCCGGACGACGATCCCGGCGGTCGCACCGACCCACACCAGGGCGAGCAGCACGGTGCCGAACGTCGCCGGCATCGTCGCCAGCACGATCGGCGTGAACGTGCCGGCGACGCCGAGGAAGATCGCCGAGTGGTCGGCGCGGCGAAGCGCCAGCATCACCCGCGGCGGCCAGGTCGGCACGTGGTAGGTGGCGCTGGTCGCCAGCATCGCCGTGACGCCGAACGCGTAGACCAGCACGCCGGCACGCAGCACCGGCTCCGCGGTGGTTCGCCAGAGCAGCACGGCGGTGCCCGCCATGACCGTGGCGCCGACGAGGTGCAGCCAGCCGCGCAACCGCGGCCGGTGTGCGACGGGATCGTCCGCGACCGCGTGGCCCACCTGCGTCTCCTCCTGGATGTCGGCAAGTTACGGTGGCGTAGGTTAACGGCGGGGCGTGCCGTGTCGAGGAGCGAACGGCCGGCGCGTTAGCGTTCGCGTGCGACGGGGGCGACGACCCCGGAGATGCACATGAGTGAGCTGGCCAGGCAACGGGTCTCCAGCGGTTCCCCCTGGGAGCCGGCGATCGGCTTCAGCCGGGCGCTGCGCCTGGGTGACGCGATCCACGTGTCCGGCACCGGACCGGTGTGGCCCGACGGTTCCTGCGATCCCGACCCCGAGGCACAGGCGCGTCGGTGCCTCACGATCGTCGAAACGGCGCTGCAGGAGGCCGGCGGCAGCCTCGACGACGTGGTCCGCACCCGGATGTACGTGACGCATCCCGGGGTCGCGGACGCCGTCGGCCGCGCGCACGCGGCGCTGCTCGGTCACGTCCGCCCGGCGGCCACGATGGTGGTCGTGGCCGGCCTGCTGGACCCACGCTGGTACGTGGAGATCGAGGCGGACGCGCTCGTCACCGGTTGACGGCCGCCCGAACCTCACTGGACCGCGACGACGTCGCGCGCGGCGTCGGTCGGCGCCGCTGCCACCTGCCGTTCGGCCCGCAACAGCAACGCCAGGGCGACCAGCATCGGGATCGACCAGGCAGAGAAGAACCAGCCGAAGGGCAGCAGCAGCACGTGGAACACCATGGCGGCAACCAGCCCGACCTGGACGGCCCGCCCCGGCAGGAGCACCAGCACACCGACCGTCGCCTCGAAGAGGACGAGCAGGCCGATCCACAGCTCCTGGGTGGGGGCCACCACGGCACGCCAGGTCTCGGTGACGAAGGGCAGGTAGGACGCATCGGCGAAGTCGGCGTAGTCGGTGCCGCCGAGCAGGTAGAGGCCGTTGACGAGGGCGCCGCCGGCCAGGAACAGCGTGGCGAGCGCCAGACGCCCCACCTGTCGGGCGCGGGGGTGCCGTTGGGCGAGGAGGGCGGCGACGAACGTGGTGACGCCCGTGACGAGCCAGATGACCGGTTCCATGGCGGCCTCCTTCCACACCGCGATCGTGCGCCGGACGGCCACCGGATGCCCGAGGACGACGACCCGGCCCGCTGGGCCGTTGGCCCGGGCCGCCACACGGTCGCGGGCAGGCCGACGGCGAGCCGGATTAGCCTGCAGGCGGAGACCGGGAGGAGGCGCGCGGTGCGACTGTCGACGCAGGGTCAGCGGGTGTTGGGCTGCCTCGTGGAGAAGGCGCTCGCAACGCCGGACCACTACCCGCTGTCGCTGAACGCGCTGCGCACCGCCTGCAACCAGACGACGGGGCGCGACCCCGTCGTCGACTTCGACGACGACGACGTCCGCGCCGGGCTCGACGACCTGAAGGCACACCAGCTCGTGAAGAGCGAGTACGCCCGCGGCTCGCGGGTGCCGAAGGCCGCGCACCGCCTCGAGGAGCAGCTCGACCTCGACGTCGCCGAGCAGACCGTGCTCGGGCTGCTCCTCCTGCGCGGTCCGCAGACCCCGGGCGAGCTGCGCTCCCGCGCCGGGCGGATGCACACCTTCGCCTCCATCGAGGCGGTCGAGCAGATCCTGGAACGCCTCGCCACCCACCGCTTCGGCGCGATGGTGGAGCAGCGGCCTCGCGAGCCGGGCCGCCGCGAGACGCGCTGGGCCCATCGGCTCGGTGACGCGCCGGACGCCGTCGTCAGCGGCGACGGGCCGCCCGCCGCGGCCGCGCCCGATGGCGGCCGCTACCGCGCCTTCCACGACGCCGTCCTCACCGGTGACCTCGACGCGGCCGTCGCACAACTGGCCGACGACGTCGTCTTCCGCTCACCGGCCGTCCACCGCCCCTACCAGGGGCGCGACGTGACGGCACGGCTGCTGCGCACCGTCGCCACCGTCTTCGAGGACTTCCGCTACCTCGACGTCCTCGACGCCGGCGACCGGGCCGGCCTGGTCTTCGAGGCCCGGATCGGCGACCGGCAGCTCCAGGGCTGGGACTACCTGCGCTTCGACGACCGGGGCCGCATCGTGGAGCTGACCGTCATGGTGCGGCCGCTGTCGGGGCTGCAAGCCCTGGCCGCGGCCATGGAGGCGGCACTGCGTCGCTGAGCGTCAGCGCCCGGGCCGGCACGTCGACGAGGGGGCGGCGTCGTCGCGCACCGCCACCCTCCAGCACCTCCGGGGACGTGGGCTGGCGTGCCGACGATAGGCCGGGCCGCGCGCGGGCCACGAGCCCTTAGCGTTCCCGGCACGGAGCCATCCGCCGGGAGCACGACGCATGCCGTCCACCGCAGCCGTCCGCCGCGGCGTCCAGCCCACTGTGGCCGGGCGGGTGCTGGTCGGCATCGGCGTCGTCGGAGTGGTCGCCGGCCTGGTCGGCATGGTGGTCGGGCTGCGGTTCCTGACCCTGCTCGACCAAGCGCTGGAGGACAGCCTCGGGGTGACCGCGCAGGCCGTCGACGCGCTGGGTGCGTCGGTGGAGGTGGCGGGCGACACGCTGGGCGTGCTGGAGCGCACGCTGGCCAACACGGCCGCGACCACACGCGACCTCGGCACCAGCCTGGCCGACGCCGAGGCCGTGCTGACCGCGACCGCCGAGCTCAGCGAGGAGGACCTCGCCGGCTCCCTCGCGGCGGTCCAGGACACCCTGCCGGCACTGATCCAGGTCGCGGCCGTCATGGACACGACCCTCTCGGCGCTCAGCGCCATCCCGTTCGGTCCCGACTACGACCCGACCCAGCCGTTCCCGGACTCGCTGCGGGCGGTGCAGGCGGAACTGGACGGCATGCCGGACGCACTGCGCGACCAGGCCGCGTTGATCCGCGACGGTGCGCAGAGTCTCGGCACCGTTCGCGAGGGGACCGGCGACATCGCCGACGACCTCGACGACCTCCGGGCCACGCTGGCGTCGGCGGACGAGCTGGTCGACCGCTACGCCACCACCGCCACCGAGGCACGCGAGGTGGTGACCGGCAACCAGGCGGCGCTCGAGCGGCAGCTGGCCTGGGCGCGCGTGCTGGTGGTGCTGCTGGCGCTCAGCTTCGTCGCCGGGCAGGTGGTGCCCCTGGGGCTCGGCTGGCTGTTGTTGCGGCCAGGCGGCGTCGAGGGCCTCCTCGCCCGGCAGGACACCTAGCGTCCGGGTCGCTCCAGTAGCCTCCGCCCGCTGCCGTTCACCGTGCGAAAGCCTGCCCCGTGGTCGCCGCCGTCCCCACCGACCTCGCCGAGGCACGCCGTCGCCACGACGAGCTCTCCCGCACCGTCCGCGACGCGCGCTACCGGTACTACGTGCTGTCCGACCCGCCGATGACCGATGCGGAGTTCGACGCGCTGTTCCAGCAACTGGTCGCGCTGGAGGACGCGCACCCCGCGCTGGTCACGTCCAACTCGCCGACGCAGCAGGTCGGCGCCCCGGTCGACACGGCGTTCGCGCCGTTCCGGCACCTGCAGCCGATGCTCTCGCTGGACAACGCGTTCTCCCGCGAGGAGCTGGAGGCGTGGGCGCAGCGGGTGGAGCGCGGGCTGCACGCCGACGACCGCCTCGCCTATGTCTGCGAACTCAAGATCGACGGTGTGGCGATCAACCTCGTCTACCGCGACGGGGTCTTGACCACCGCCGCGACCCGTGGGGACGGCACCGTCGGCGAGGACGTGACGGCACAGGTCGCGACCATCGACGCGGTGCCCTACCGCCTCGCCGCGGACGACCCGCCGGCGGTGCTCGAGGTCCGCGGCGAGGTCTACTACCCGCTGGAGGCCTTCGAGGCCATGAACGCCGCCCGCATCGAGCGCGGCGAGGAAGCCTTCATGAACCCGCGCAACGCCGCGTCCGGGGCGTTGCGGCAGAAGGATCCCGAGGTGACCCGGCAGCGGCCGTTGTCGGTGTGGTGCCACGGCTTCGGCGTGCTCGAGGGCGCGAGCTTCGCCACGTACTCGGGGGCGCTCGACTGGATGCGGGCGGCCGGCCTGCCGGTCGCGGACGAGACCCGCGTGGTCGGCTCGGTCGAGGAGGTGTGGGACTTCGTCGAGCGCTGGACCACCGCCCGCCACGACGTCGCCTACGAGATCGACGGCGTGGTCGTGAAGGTGGACGCGCTCGCGCAGCGCGAGGAGCTCGGCTTCACCGCTCGTGCGCCGCGGTGGGCGATCGCCTACAAGATGCCGCCGGTCGAGCAGGAGACCACGCTCGAACGGATCGAGGTCAACATCGGCCGCACCGGCAAGGCGACCCCGTACGCCGTGCTGGAGCCCGTCGTCGTGGCCGGCACGCGCATCACCTACGCCACGCTGCACAACGAGATCCAGATCCACGCCAAGGACGTCCGTGAGGGCGACCGGGTCATGATCCGCCGGGCTGGTGACGTCATCCCGGAGGTCGTCGGCCCGGTCCTGACCAAGCGCCAGCCCGAGGCCACGGTCTGGCACATGCCGGCGGACTGTCCCTTCTGCGGCCAGCCGCTGGTGCGCCCCGAGGGTGAGGCGCACCACTTCTGCGAGAACGTGGACTGCCCCAACCGGCTGCTGGAGTCCCTGGCGCACCTCGCCAGCCGCGGCGCGCTGGACATCGAGGGGCTGGGCGAACAGAGCGTCGAGTTGCTGGTCGCCAAGGGGCTGGTCGGCGACCTCGCCGACGTGTTCCGGCTGGCCGAACGCCGGGACGAGCTGCTGGCGCTGGAGAAGTGGGGCACCAAGCGCGTCGACAACCTGCTCGCCGGCATCGAGGCCGCCAAGCAGCGCCCGCTCGAGCGGGTCCTGGTGGCCCTGAACATCCGCCACCTCGGCCCGACCTACGCCAAGCTGCTGGCGCGCCACCTCGGCTCGCTCGACGCGATCCGCGCCGCGACGCCGGAGCAGCTGGAGGCCATCGAGGGCATCGGCCCGACGATCGCGGCCGCCGTCCACGCGTGGTTCGCGACCCCCCGCAACGCGCAGCTGATCGACGAGCTGGTGGGGTTGGGCATCACCACGGAGGCCGAGCGCGCCGGCGGCGACGTGGACGTGGACGCCGAGTTGCTGGCCGGTTGGACGCTGGTGGTCACCGGCACCCTGGAGGGCTTCACGCGCGACGAGGTCAAGGACGCGCTGGAGGCCCGCGGGGCGAAGGTCACCGGCAGCGTCTCCAAGCGCACCCGCGCGGTGGTGGCCGGGGAGAGCCCGGGCTCCAAGCTCGCCAAGGCCGAGGACCTGGGCGTCCCCGTCCTGGACGAGACCGGGCTGCGTCACCTGCTGGAGACCGGCGAGCTGCCGGCCTGACGGCGCGACGGCTGCGACCGGCGGGCCGTTGACAACCGCAGCCGGGTGCCTAGGGTCGCCGGCCATCCGGCCCGCGGCATGACCGCGTCGGGCCCCTCCGGGAGTGGGAGCAGCAGCCATGCAGCAGCACGTGGCAGGACCGGCCACCCACGGGCGCTGGCGGTGGGCGCTCGCCGTGCTCGCCGCGATCGCGCTGGCCACCACGACGGTGCCCGTCGCCGAGGCCCGCCCGCAGGCCGCCGCCGCCACCTACCGCAACCCGGTGACGGCGCAGATCCCCGACGGCGTCGGCGTCGTGGAGAACTGTCCCGACCCGTCCATCGTCAGCGGCCACCAGACCGGCGACCCGCACTGGTACGTCTACTGCACGATGGATCCGCTGAACGACGACGACCGCGACGCCGACGGTGACTTCAACTTCCGGATCATGCCGATCCTTCGCTCGGCCGACCTGGTGAACTGGACCTACGTCGGCGACGTGTTCGACGAGCGACCCGACTGGGTCGGCGACACTGCCGGTCTGTGGGCGCCGGAGACCGTCTACGACGGTGAGCAGTACGTCCTGTACTACACGGCCAACGAGACCAGCGAGGAACTCGGCGGCGACAGCGCCATCGGTGTCGCGACCGCGCCGACCCCGGCCGGTCCGTGGACCGACAGCGGCGCCCCGGCCGTGGAACCCCGCAGCGACCGCTGGACGTTCGATGCGGCGGTGGTCGAGCACGACGGCACGCGCTGGCTGTTCTTCGGCTCCTACAACGGGGGCCTGTTCGCCCGTGAGCTGTCCGAGGACGGGCTGACGACGCTGCCGGAGACCGAGACCCGCATCACCATCGCCAACCGCTACGAGGCCCCGTACGTGGTCGAGCGCGACGGGTACTGGTACCTGTTCGCCTCTGCGACCGACTGCTGTCGGGGACCGCTGACCGGCTACGCCGTCTTCGTCGGCCGCGCCGAGCACCCGCTGGGACCCTACGTCGACCGCGAGGGCGTCTCCTTCCTCGACGGGCGCGTGGGCGGCACGCCCGTGATCAGCATGAACGGCAATCGCTGGGTCGGACCCGGACACAACGCGGTCTTCACCGACTTCGCCGGCGACGACTGGTTCCTCTATCACGCGGTCGACCGCCACGAGCCCTACTACGCGGGCGCGCCTGGGTTCACCAAGCGCCCCCTGATGCTCGACCGGCTCGACTGGGTCGACGGCTGGCCCACCGTGCGGGGCGGCGCCTGGGCGTCGGACACGCCGCAGCAGGCGCCGGCCGCACAGCCCGGCGACCGCGGCAGCCGTGCGACGAACCCGGCCCCGCGGCCCGAGCGGCCCGGCCCGACGGTGTGGGCCGAGGAGTTCGACGACGCCGAGCTCGCCGCCTGGGAGTGGATCCGCGAACCGGACGGCGGGGTCGAGGTGGTCGACGGCGCCCTGCGCTTCCAGACCCAGGACGCCGACCTCTTCGAGGACAGCAACTCCGCGTCCGTGCTCACCCGCCCGGCTCCGCGCGGCAACTACGTCGTGGAGACCCGGGTGCGCCTGGACCTGCCGCCGGAGGGCTGCTGCCAGAACTTCGTGCAGGCGGGTCTGGTCGTGCACGGCGACGACGACAACTACGTCAAGCTCGCCCACGTGTCGATCTGGGAGACCCGCCAGACCGAGTTCGGCAAGGAGGTCGGCCCGGTCCCCGAGGGCTACCCGCGCTACGGCAACACGGTCGTCGGACCCCCGGGCGAGTGGACCCATCTGCGCATCGCCAAGCGCACCCAGGGCGGCGAGGAGCACTACACCGCCTACACCAGCCGCGACGGCCAGGACTGGGTGCGCGGCGGCACGTGGACCCACGACCTCGGGGCCGACGCGAAGATCGGCCTCGTGTCCATGGGCGGCGCCGGGTTCGAGGCCACCTTCGACCACGTGCGGGTGTCCCGGCTCGACCGCGGCGGCTGACGGGGCCGGCGCGCGCTGCACGGGGTCCGTGGTCGGCTGACCGAGGCGGCCCACCGCCCCGCCACGAACCTGGGTGGCGGCGAGCACCCGAGCCCGCCCTCAGCCGACCCGGCAGGATGCGCTATGGCCCGCGACCATCGCACGACCGTCAGCAACGTCCTCGTCATCGGTGCCGGCGGCGCGGGTCTGCGCGCCGCCATCGCCGCCCACGACGCCGGCCGCGAGGTGACCATCGTCGGCAAGCGGCTGCGCACCGACGCCCACACCGTCCTGGCCGCGGGCGGCATCAACGCGGCGCTCGGCACGGTCGACCCCGACGACCGTCCCCGTTGGCACTTCCTCGACACCTGGAACGAGGGCTACTTCCTCGCCGACCCGCGCAAGATCGAACTGCTGGTCGAGGAGGCGCCCCACCGGATCCGGGAGCTGGACGCCTGGGGGATGCCCTTCGCCCGTACGCCGGACGGCGACCTCGACCAGCGCTACTTCGGTGCGCACCGCTACCGGCGGACCTGCTACGCCGGTGACTGGACCGGCCGGGCGATGGTGGAGACGCTGCACCAGCAGGTGACCGAGCGCGGGATCCCGATCGTCGAGCGCACCTACGTCAGCCGCCTGCTCGTCCACGACGGCACCTGCTTCGGGGCGCTGGCCTTCGACCTGGCCTCCGGCGAGCGGACCGTCCACCTCGCCGACGCCGTGGTCCTGGCCGGCGGCGGCCACACGCGCCTCTGGCGTCGTTCGTCGTCCCGCCGCGACGAGAACAACGGCGACGCCATGTACCTCGCACTCGCCGCCGGCTGCGAGCTGCAGGACCTCGAGCTGGTCCAGTTCCACCCGACCGGCATGACCCACCCCGAGGAGTGGGCCGGTCAGCTGGTCACCGAGGCGGTGCGCGGCGAGGGCGGGCACCTGAAGAACGCCGAGGGCGAGCGCTTCATGTCCCGCTACGACCCCGACCGGATGGAGCTCTCGACACGCGACCGGGTGGCCCTGGCCAACTACACGGAGATCGCCGAGGGGCGCGGCGGCCCGAACGGCGGCGTCTTCCTCGACATCAGCCACCTCGACCGCGAGACGATCCGGCAGAAGCTGCCGCGCATGCACCGCCAGCTGATCGAGGCGCAGATGCTGGACATCGCCGAGCACCCGATCGAGGTCGCGCCCACCGCCCACTACTCCATGGGCGGCGTGCACGTCACGCCCGAGACCGGCGCGACCGGCGTCGAGGGATTGTTCGCGGCCGGCGAGATCACCGCCGGCCTGCACGGCGCCAACCGGCTGGGCGGCAACTCGCTGACGGAGACCGCCGTGTTCGGCGCCCGCGCCGGCGCGGCGGCCGCCGCCCACTCCGACGAGCTCTCGGTCCAGCTGCGCTCCAAGGCGGCCGTGACGGCCGCGCTGGACGAACTCGACGCGTGCATCCACGACGGCAACGAGGTCGTGCGGGTCGGCCAGCGTGAACTGCGCGACATCATGTGGGAGCACGTCGGGGTCGTCCGGGACGAGCGCGGCCTGGACCGGGGCGTCGCCCGCATCCGTGCCCTGCAGGAGCTGATCCCGGAACTGGACGTCCAGCCCGACAGCCAGGGCTTCCAGGACCTGGCCGGGGTGCTCGACCTGCGCGGCTCGATCGTGTCCGCGCTGGCGACCGCGCTCAGTGCCCGGGAGCGCCGCGAGACCCGCGGCGCCCAGCAGCGCAAGGACCACCCCGAACGCGACGACGAGCGGCAGCTGTGCAACCACGTCGTGCGTCTCGACGACGACGGCGAGGTGCGGCTGACCTCGCGGCCGCGGGTCGCTGTCCCCGCCCATCTGCGTGACTGGGCCGAGGAGGCCGAGGCGGTCGACACCGCCGGGCGGCTGCTGGAGTGAGCACCGCCCGTGCTACGGGCGCAGCATCGCGGGATGCAGCCGCGTCGCGGTCCCGCGCCGGTACCGCTTGGCGGGGCGGCCACCTCCCGGGCCGGGCGTGGCCGTGCCCTCCACCTCGACGACGAAGTCGCGAGCGGAGACGACCTTGCGCCGGAAGTTCGCGGCGTCCAGTTCGACCCCCCACACGGCCTCGTAGACGCGCCGCAGCTCGCCCAGCGTGAAGGGCTCGGACACGAATGCGCTCGCCAGCGAGGTGTACTCCAGCTTGGAGCGGGCCCGTTCGATCGCGTCGGGCACGATCCGGTCGTGGTCGTAGGCCAGCTGCGGACCGTCCGGTGCCGACAGCTCCGCGACGTCGAAGAATCTGGCCCGGCCGGACGTGAACGGTCCGTCGTCGGCGACGCGTTCCACGGTGGGCGTGAGCGCCAGGTAGGCGACCGAGACGACCCGGCCCCGCGGGTCGCGGGTCGGGTCGCCGTAGGTGCGCAGCTGCTCGAGATGTGCGTGCGGCGCCGCCAGTCCTGCGAGCTCGCGCAACGCCCGGTGGGCCGTGTCGTCGAGGCCCTCGTCGTCGCGGACCCGCCGGCCCGGCAGCGCCCAGTGGCTGGTGAAGGGGCCGGCGTCGGGCTGCACCAGCAGCAACTGCAGGCGGCCCTCGCGCAGCGTCAGCAACGCGACGTCGACGGCCACCGCGCAGGTCGACACGGGGGCCGTCGCGTCACCGGGCAGGGTCACGCGGCGGCGCCCACGAGCGTCGCGCCGGCCTCGCGCAGTTCCGCGATCGTGCGCTCGGCGTCGCCCTCCTGCAGCTCGACGAAGCGGGTGCCTTCCAGCGGCACGACCACCTCGTAGCCGAGGCGGAGACCGTCGAGCGCGGTCTCGCGCACGCAATAGTCGCCGGCCAGTCCGATGAGCACGATGCGGCGGACCCCCAGGTCGCGGAGCAGGTGGCCGAGTCGTGTCTCGCCCTGCTCGCCCGTGACCGGGTCACGCACGGAGAAGCCCGAGTACCCGTCGCGTCCGTCGACGCCCTTGCGGACGACCGGCCCGTCGACGACCAGGTCCTCGTGGAACTCGGCCCCCCAGGTGTCGTGGACGCAGTGCACCGGCCAGATCCCGCCGTCCTTCTGGAAGTGCGGGGTCGTCTCGGGGTGCCAGTCCTGGGTGTAGATCACCGGTGCACCGGCGGCGCGGGCGGCCTCGATCTCGGCGTTGGCCAGCGGCACGACCTGCTCGCCGCCAGGGACGTAGAGGTTGCCGTCCGCCTCGGCGAAGTCGTGCTGGAGGTCCACCACGATCAGGGCGGTGGTCGGGTCGTAGGCCTGGGTCACGTCAACGCTCCTTCGGACGTCGTTTCCTCGTGCAGGGTGGGCAGCACCGGGCCGCCGGGCGTGAGGTCGAGCGCCTCGGGCGGCAGTTCGGCGATCGCGCGACGGTGGTGGTCGCGGATCTCCTCGATGGTCGGTCGGTGCACGACCTCGCCCTCACGGATCACGTCGACCTGGACGGCCCGGGCAGGATCCCGCGGCGGCGGGCCGTCCCAGGCCCGCAGCACCTCTGCGGTCGCCACCCCGTCGCGCACGCTTCGCCAGGCGCGCTTGCGGCCGCCGATGGTCGCCTTCGTGCCGCCGGCCTTGGCGACCGGACGCCACGGCGCGCCGGGCGCATCCGCCCGCGCGACCAGCTTGAAGACGAACCCGGCCGTGGGGGCGCCCGAGCCGGTGACCACCGACGTCCCCACGCCGAAGGCGTCGGCCGGCGCGTCGGCGAGCTCGGCGAGTCGGTACTCGTCGAGGTCCCCGGACAACACGATCCGCGTGCCGGTGGCGCCGGCGTCGTCCAGGAGCTTGCGGGCCCGTACCGCTTCCGCGGCCAGGTCGCCCGAGTCGATCCGCACCGCGCCGAGGTCGGTTCCGGCCACCTCCAGCGCGGTCCGGAGGCCCTGCTCGGTGTCGAAGGTGTCGACCAGCAGGGTCGTGCCGGGACCCAGGGCGGCCACCTGCGCCGCGAACGCCTCCTCCTCGGTGTCGTGCAGGAGGGTGAACGCGTGGGCCGACGTCCCGAACGTCGGCAGTCCGAACCGGCGGCCCGCCTCCAGATTCGAGGTGCCGTCGAAGCCGGCGACGTAGGCCGCCCGGGCGGCCGCGACCGCGGCCTGCTCGTTGGCGCGGCGGCCACCGAACTCGAACAGCCCGCGTCCCCGGGCAGCGGCGTACATGCGGCTCGCGGCGGACGCGATCGCGCTGTCGTGGTTGAGGATCGACAGCACGACCGTCTCCAGCAGCACCGCCTCGGCGAACGAGGCCGTCACGGTCAGCACCGGCGACTGTGGCACGTACACCTCGCCCTCGGGGTAGCCGTGCACGTCGCCGCGGAAGCGGTAGTCGGCCAGCCAGGCGAGCGTGCCGGTCGACACCACGCCGGCGTCGTCCAGCCAGCCGAGGACGTCGGCGTCGAAGCGGAAGTCGCGGATCGCGTCCAGCACCCGGCCCGTGCCCGCCACCACCCCGTAGCGCCGACCGGCCGGCAGCCGACGGGCGAACACCTCGAAGATCGCCGGCCGGGCGCCGCGGCCGTCCTGCAACGCCGCGTCGAGCATCGTCAACTCGTAGCGGTCGGTCAGCAGCGCGGTCGACGGGTCAAGATGCGCCACGGCGGGCAGTCTCCTGTCGAGGTGGCAGGGCCGTCACCTTCGGCGCGACCGTAAGCGGGCCCTGGCGGCCACGCCAGCCTCCTGCTGCCGACGAACGATCCGACGGCCGTGTGGCCCGTTCGGTCTAGACTCCCGGTTGAGGACGACCTCGACCTCGCGGCGTTGCTGCGCCTGGTCCTCGGCCATGCCGGCTTCGAGGTCGAGGTCACCAACCGCGTCGACGGGGTCGTCGAACGGGCCGCGCTGGCCGAGAGGGTCCTCACCGACGGTGCCCTGCTCGACGGCACCGCCGACGACGTGCTCGCCGCACTGGCGGCGGACCCGCGCACGGACGGCCTGCCGGTCGTGGTCTGCTCGGTGCGGCCCGAGGCCGTCCGGCATCCGCGGATCGTCGGCCGGCTGCGCAAGCCGCTGGACGCCGCCCGTCTGCCCCAGCAACTGCGGGACCTGCTGGCGGCGGTCGCCGCGGAAGATCCCGTGGAGCCGCCGGCGCCGCCGACGTCCACCGTGGAGACCGCCGCCGCCACGGACGAGGTCGCGGAGACGGTCGCGCTGCGCCAGCAGGGGTTGCAGGAGTTGGAGGTCCGGGCACGGGCCATCGGTGACGCCGGCGCGGCGCTGCTGTGCGGCGACCTGTCGACGTCGTCGCGCGAGCGGGCACGGGTGGCCGCCCACCGCAGCATCGGCCGCGCGGGCGGAGCAGGTCCTGCTGGGCGACCGCGCGCTCGACGTGCGCGACGCCATGCTGCTCTGCGAGGTCGCCGCCGAACTCGAGGACGGCGCCCGCTCCCGCGTCGACGCGCGCCCCCTCCGCCCCGACGGGGCGCGGCCGGTGCGGCGCGCGAGCGGCGTCGTGGCGGTCGTCGACGACGACGTGCTCGTACGGCTGGTGCGGCGCCGTCTGGGCTGGCATCGCGGTCTGCTCGACACCCTGTGGTCGCACCGCGACGCGATCCTCCGACCCCGCTACCGCGGTATGGCCTTCGGCGGGCTGGGCCTCTTCACGGCCGTGGAGGCCGTGGGGCCGATCATCGATGCGCTCGGGCTCGTCGCCCTGGTCGCCGGCCTGTCGCTGGGCCTGGTCCACCACGAGTTCGCCCTGCTGTACTTCGCGCTCGCCTACCTGTGGGGCATCACGCTCAGCCTCGGCGCCCTCGCGCTCGAGGACCGCGCCACCGGTTCGGAACTGCGCGTACGCGACCGTGTTTGGCAGGTGGTCGCCGCCTGCTCCGAGCCGTTGTGGTACCGGCAGCTGTCGCTGTGGTGGCGGCTGCGCGGCACCTGGCGGTGGCTGCGCGGGGGCGAGCGCACCTGGGGAACGATGACGCGCAGCGGCTTCACGGGCAGCGGGCGCTGACCGGCCGGGTCCGGTTCGCCCGGGTCGCTTCAGTACCCGGGTCCGGCGCCGACAGCACCTTCCAGGGGAGCAGCACCGTTGATCAGGAGTGCGGACGTGCGCGACCGCAGGCGGGGGGCACACGTCGCCCCGGTGCTGTGCGCCACGCCGTTCGCGGCCCTGTGGTGGATCTCGGTCGTGGCCGCGCTGGCCGTGGTGGTGACCCTGGTCGGCGTGCCCCGCTGGTCGTCCTTCGCCGCGGCCGGCACGGGCTTCTGGGTGCTCGTCGGGTTCGTGCTGCTCGGTGAACTGCGGCCCGTGGTCGCTTCCGGTCGGGTGGATCCCGACGGGGTGACGCTCAGCACCGCGTTCCTGTTCGCGGTCCTGCTGTGCTGGGGCCCGCAGCTCGCCCTCGCCAGCGTGGTGGTCGCGACCGTGGTGGGGGAGGTGGCGCGGCGCAAACGCTTCTTCGCCGCGACCTTCAACGGGGCCCAGTACGTGCTGGCCTACGGGGCGGCCTGGGGTGTGCTGCGGCTGTTCGGCTGGGAGGCGTCCGCCGAGGCTCCGGCCGCCCTGGCACCCGCCGGGCTGCTCGCCGTGGTCGCGGCCGCCGCGGCCTACCACCTCGTCAACCTCCTGGTGGTCGGCGCCGCGATCGGCATGATCGAGCGGCGTCCGCTGCGGGCGACCATCCTGGAGAACGTCGCCTACTACACGATGACGACCGGCGCCGTGCTCGCGCTCGCGCCGCTGGTCGTCGTGGTCCTCCACGCCGACTGGGCGTTCCTACCCCTGCTGTTGCTGCCGCTGTACCTGCTGTGGAAGACGGCGGAGATGTCGCTGGAACGCGAGCAGCGCGCGCTGCACGACGGGCTGACCGGCCTGGGCAACCGCGTGCTGCTCGCCGACCGCGTCGAGCGTCACCTCGCCGAGCGGCGTCCGGGCGCGCTGTGCCTGCTCGACCTCGACCGCTTCAAGGAGGTCAACGACACGCTGGGTCACGCCGTCGGCGACGAGCTGCTCACCCTCGTGGCCGACCGGCTGCGGAGTTCGATGCGCGCCGAGGACGTCGCCGCCCGGATCGGCGGCGACGAGTTCGTGCTGCTGCTCGACGTCGAGGACGAGGTCGAGGCCCTCGACGCCGTCCACCGGCTGGGTCGGCTGCTCCTGCGCCCCTACGAGGTCGGTGGCGCCCGTTTGGAGGTCGAGGTCAGCATCGGCATCGCCATGCTGCCCGAGCACGGCGACCGCCTGGAGGTGCTGCAGCGCCGCGCCGACGCCGCCATGTACGCGGCCAAGTCGGCCGGCGACCTGGTCGTGGTGTTCCGCGAGGAGCTCGACCCGAGCGCGCCCTCGCGGCTGTCACTACTCGCCGAACTCCGGCGCGCCACCCAGCGCGACGAGCTGGAGGTCCACTACCAGCCCAAGGTGGCGGTGACGGATGGTCGGCCGGTCGGGTTGGAGGCGCTCGTGCGGTGGCGGCATCCCGAGCGGGGGCTGCTCCCGCCGGGCGACTTCCTGCCGCTCGCCGAGCGCACCGCCGTGATGCGCTCGGTCACGACGGCCGTCCTCGACCAGGTCCTCGGCCAGATCGCCGCGTGGCACGACGAGGGCCTGGCCGTTCCGGTGGCCGTCAACACCTCCCTGCACGACCTGTCGGACGCCGGCTTCGCCGCTCGCGTGCGCGCCGGGCTCGAGCACCACGGGGTCGATCCGGCGCTGCTGACGTTGGAGATCACGGAGGAGGCCCTCGTCGGTGACCCCAGCCGTGCCCTGGCAACCCTCACGGCCTGCGTCGAGGCGGGTATCGAGCTCTCCCTCGACGACTTCGGGACGGGCCACGCCTCGCTGACCCGTCTCAAGCGCCTGCCGGTCACCGAGGTGAAGGTCGACCGCTCGTTCGTGCAGTACCTCGACCGGCCCGGTCACGACCCCGACGTCGCGATCGTGCGCTCAGTCGTCGAACTGGCACGCGGTCTCGGGCTACGTAGCGTCGCCGAAGGCGTGGAGACCGCCGACACGCTCGCGGTGCTGGCCGACGTCGGCTGCGACGTCGCGCAGGGATTCCTGCTGGCGCGACCCATGCCCGCCGCCGCGGCCGGCGCATGGCTGCGCGCCCGTGCGAGCGGGGCGACCGTGGCGCTCGACGAAGCGGTGGCACCGGTCGACGTGGCCGGTCGAGGCGGACCGAGACGACCGCTAGCCTGACGGGTCGACCCTGTGCCTCGCGTCCCGCCGCGGGGCGATCCACTCCCTTCAGGAGGACCCCGTGGCCCTCTCCGCCGACGAGGTCCGCCACGTCGCACGGCTCGCGCGGCTCGCGCTGACCGACGACGAGGTGGACGCGCTCGCGCCACAGCTGTCCGACATCCTCGCGTACGCCGAACAGGTCGGCGAGGTCGCCGCGCAGGACGTTCAGCCCACGACGCACCCGTTCGCGCTGCGCGACGTGACCCGGCCCGACGAGCCGCGCCCCTCGCTGCCGCGCGAGGACGTGCTGGCGGCGGCCCCGCAGGCCGAACAGGACCGGTTCGCGGTCCCGCGCATCGTGGCCGAGGAGGGCTGACGTGGAGCTGACCCACCTGTCCGCCGCAACGCTCGCCGAGCGCCTGCGCACCATGGACGTCTCCGCCCTGGAGGTCGTCGAGGCCCACCTGCAGCGCATCCTGTCCGTGGACGGCGTCGACGGCGAGGGCGACGTCTGGACGGCGGTGGCGCCCGAGGACCTCGACCAGCGTGACGTGCACGCCTACCTGCACGTCACCGCGGCGGCGGCCCGGGCACATGCCGAGGACGTGGACCGTCGGCGTGCCGCGGGGGAGGCGCTCGGCCCGTTCGCCGGTGTGCCGCTGGCGCTGAAGGACGTGCTGACCATGCGCGGCGTGCCGACGACCTGCGGCTCGCGGATCCTCGAGGGCTGGGTCCCGCCCTACGACGCGACCGTCACCGCCCGGCTGCGCGAGGCCGACGTGGTGGTGCTCGGCAAGACCAACATGGACGAGTTCGCGATGGGCTCGTCCACGGAGAACTCCGCCTACGGCCCGACCCGCAATCCCTGGGACCTCGGCCGGGTGCCGGGTGGCTCGTCGGGTGGCTCGGCCGCGGCGGTCGCGGGGCTGCTCGCACCACTGGCCATCGGCACCGACACCGGCGGCTCCATCCGCCAGCCGGCCGCGCTGACCGGCATCGTCGGCGCCAAGCCGACCTACGGCACCGTCTCGCGCTACGGGCTGGTGGCGTTCGCGTCCTCGCTCGACCAGGCCGGGCCGTTCGCCCGGACCGTGGAGGACGCCGCCCAACTGCAGGCGCTCGTCCACGGGCACGACCCGCTCGACTCCACCTCGGTGACGGACGCGCCACCCGACCTGCTCGCCACCCTGCGCGACGGGGTCGACGGGCTGCGCATCGGTGTGGTCACCGAACTGCACGGCGAGGGCTACGAACCCGGCGTCCGGCGGGTGTTCGACCAGGCCCTGGAGCGCTTCGAGCGTCTGGGCGCCAAGATCGTCGAGGTGTCCCTGCCGCACGCCGGTTACGGGCTGCCCGCCTACTACCTCATCGCGCCGTCCGAGGCGTCGTCCAACCTCGCCCGCTTCGACGGCGTGCGCTACGGCTTGCGCGTCGACGCGCCGACCGCCGAGGAGATGAACGCCGCCACGCGTGCCGCCGGCTTCGGGCCGGAGGTCAAGCGGCGGATCATGATCGGCACCCACGCGCTGTCCAGCGGCTACTACGACGCCTACTACCTGCAGGCCAGCAAGGTCCGGACCCTGATCGCGCAGGACTTCGCGTCCGCGTTCGAGCAGGCCGACGTGCTGGTCAGCCCCACCTCGCCGACGGTCGCCTTCGGACTGGGGGACAAGACCGCCGATCCGCTGGCGATGTACCTCAACGACGTCGCCACGGTGCCGGCGTCGCTGGCCGGCATCCCGGCGCTGTCGCTGCCGGCCGGCACCGCCGAGGCGCCCGACGCGCCCAGCGCGTCGCTGCCGGTGGGCCTGCAGATCATGGCACCGCTGCTGCGCGACGACCTGATGTACCGCGTGGGCTGGGCGTTCGAGCAGGACCTCGGCTTCACCCCGATCCCGGCCGGCGACACCGCCGTGGAGGTGGTCTGACATGACCGCGACCGATCTGGGCGAGATCTCCGCGACCACCGCAGCCGAGCACGGCGTGCCGCTGCTCGAGGGTGCGACCGGGGAGTGGGAGCTGGTGGTGGGCCTCGAGGTCCACGTCGAGCTGGACACGGCCACGAAGATGTGGTGCGGCTGCTCGACCCGGTTCGGGGGCGACCCGAACACCAACGTCTGCCCGGTCTGCACCGGGCAGCCGGGCGCGCTGCCGGTGGTCAACGAGCAGGCCGTGCTGGACGCGACGCTGCTCGGGCTGGCCCTCAACGGCGAGATCGCGCCGGTGTGCCGGTTCCACCGCAAGAACTACTTCTACCCGGACCTGGCGAAGAACTACCAGATCAGCCAGTACGACGTCCCGCTCGTGCACGACGGCTGGCTCGACGTCGAGGTACCCGGCGACGACCCGGCGGCCGACCCCGTCGTCCGGCGTGTGCGCATCGAGCGGCTCCACATGGAGGAGGACACCGGCAAGTCGCTTCACGTCGGCGACACCGGACGCCTCCACGGAGCCGACCGTTCGCTGATCGACTACAACCGCTGCGGGATCCCGCTGCTGGAGATCGTGTCGCGGCCCGACATTCACGACCCCGACACGGCGCAGGCCTACCTGCGCGAGCTGCAGGCGATCGTGCGTGCCAGCGGCGTGTCCGACGCGCGGATGGAGGAAGGCTCGATCCGCTGCGACGCCAACGTGTCGGTTCGCCGTCCTGGTGACCCGCTCGGGACGCGGACGGAGATCAAGAACCTCAACTCCGTCCGGTCGCTCGGCCGCGCCATCGCCTACGAGGCACAGCGGCAGATCGCGGTGCTCGAGGACGACGGCGGGATCGTCATGGAGACGCGGCACTGGGACGAGGGTCGCGGGGTCACGGAGACGCTGCGCCGCAAGGAGACCGTCACCGACTACCGCTACTTCCCGGACCCCGACCTCGTGGAGATCACCTCGTCGGCTGAGAAGGTCGAGCGGGTGCGTGCCCGCCTGCCGGAGCTGCCGGCCGCCACGCGTGCCCGTCTGCGCGACGCCGGTGTCCCGGCCGACCTCGCGGCCACCGTCGTCGCCACCGGGCTGCTGCCCTGGTTCGACGAGGCGGTCGACGCCGGGGCGCAGCCTTCGGCGGCCGCCAACTGGTTGACCGGTGACGTCGCCGGGCAGCTGTCGTCCGAAGGTCTCGAGCTGTCCGAGTCGGGCCTCACGGGACGCCATGTCGCGGAGCTGATCGGTCTCATCGAGGACGGGACGCTGTCCACGAAGCTGGCCAAGCAGGTGTTGACCGGCGTCATCGCGTCCCGCGGCGCCAAGGGCCCGGCCCAGATCGCCGACGAGCAGGGCCTGAAGCAGGTCTCCGACGAAGGCGAGCTACGCGCCATCGTCGAGCGCGTCGTCGCCGACAACGCCGGCACCGTGGAAACGATCCGCGGCGGCAACCAGAAGGCGGTGGGTGCCCTCGTTGGGCAGGTCATGAAGGAGACGCGCGGCCAGGCCGATCCGCGCAAGACCAACGAGCTGCTGCGCGAGATCATCGGCTTCTAGGCGGCACGGTGCCGAGCGTGCCTCCCGTGACGGTGCGAACCGCGGACCCGGGTGACCACGCCCGGGTCCGCGCGGTCCTGTTGGCGGCCTTCGACGACGACGTGCCGGCACGCCTGGTCGACCGGCTCCGTCGCGATCCAGGCGCCGTCGTGGCCGGCTTCGAGTTCGTCGCCGAGTTCGACGGCGCCGTCGTGGGGCACACCATGCTGAGCCGAGTGCCGGTCGATGGTGACCGGCCGTTCACGGCGCTGAACCTCACGCCATTGGCGGTCGCGCCGGACCGCCGACGGCGGGGGATCGGCCGTCGCCTGGTGGAGCACGCGCTGGCCGTCGTGGAACAGGACGGGCGGTTCCCGCTGGTGGTGCTCGAAGGGGATCCTCGCCACTACCTCCGCTACGGCTTCCGGCGTGCCTCCGAGGCGGGCCTGCAGCGACCGTCGCCGGCGATCCCCGATGAGGCGTTCCAGTACCGGCCGCTGGCCGGGCACGATCCCGCCGGCCATCGCGGCCGGGTCGTCTATCCCGAGGTGTTCCACGAACTCGGTGCGGTGGGCCCGTGACCGAGCGGCACACGCGATCGCGTACGACCGCTCGCCAGGCGGTACTGGACGCCGTCGTCGGCGACATCGCGCGGCGCCCAGCGCGGCTTCGGTGATCCCGATCCGGAAGCGCCGTCCAACCGTCGCTACGTCGAGGGCCAGCAGCTCCACCTGCAACGGTGCCGGCCGCGCGACCATGCCACCTTCGTGATCGACAACACGGTCCCGGACGCGCCGCGGATCGTCCGCCGACGCCGGACGACGCCCTGATCCCCCGGGCTCGTCCGTACCCTCCATCGCGTGAACGGATCCGCCGCATCTTCCGCTGACGGCTGGTCGGCAGCCGAGCGGCTGGCCGCCGCCATCGAGCGTGACGGCCCCTACTGCGTGTGGTGCTCGCGCGAGTTCACGGGGCTGGTGCGGGCGACGCGTGAACACCTGGTCCCACGGGTCAAGGGTGGACCGAGCGTCCTGGAGAACGAACTGGCGGCCTGCTCACGCTGCAACCGAGAGCGCGGCCATCGTTCGCCGGTGCAGTGGCTCGACGAGGTGGCCGCGCGCGGCCGCGAGCCACGGCCGGACGTCCTGGCGGCAGGGCTCCGCCGACTGCAGCGACGCATCGACGAGCGCGGAGGCCACCGTCGTATCCGCGACTACCTCCGCACCGAGTTGCGCAAGCTGGAGCGCCGGGGGTCGGCGGCGCACGGGTGACGGGGACCGCACGGTCCGGCCTGGCTCGGGAGGCGACGGCATCGGCGGGGCCGTTCGCCGGGCACAGAGGGGTCGGACGACCCGAGTGGGGCGGGCGGCGCGTTCGTAGCGTCGAGACGAGGCAGCCGCCGACCGGGCGGCGACGTCCGAAGGCACGGCAATGGTCCGGTACGGGTTCGAAGGCAAGGTCGTCATCGTGACCGGTGGCGCGTCCGGGGTCGGCCGCGCGACGGCGCGGAGATTCGCCGCCGAGGGCGCTGCGGTCGTGGTCGCCGACGTCGACGACCCGGGCGGCAAGGAGACGGTGGACGGCATCCTGAGAGAGGGTGGCACGGCGGTCTACGTCCACGCCGACGTCTCGCTCGAGGAGGAAGCAGAGCGGCTCGTCCGTACGGCGGTCGACACCTACGGCGGCCTGGACGTGGCCGTGAACAACGCGGCCATCCTCGGCCGGTTCCTGCCGGCGGCCGACACGCCCACCGAGCAGTTCGACCGCATCACCGCCATCAACCTGCGCGGCGTCTTCCTCGGCATGAAGAAGCAGGTGCCGGCGATGCTCGAGCGGGGTGGCGGCGCCATCGTCAACGTGTCGTCGGCGGCCGGGCTCCAGGCACAACCGATGGCGGTCGCCTACACCGCCTCCAAGCACGGCGTGAACGGACTGACGAAGACGTCCGCGATCGAGTACGCCGCCGCGGGCGTGCGTGTGAACGCGATCAACCCGGGCGGCATCGACACCCCGATGGCTGCCGCGGCGATGGCGGACTTCCCACCAGAGGTGCTGGAGGCCATGAAGTCCGCGCCCAACGCCCACCCGTTGGGACGGTCGGCGAGCCCGGAGGAGATCGCGGCGGTCATCGCGTTCCTCGCCTCCCAGGACGCAAGCGACGTCGTCGGGGCCTGCGTCCCTGTCGACGGCGGCATGACCGCCAAGCTCGGCTGACTCTGGCTCGCCGCGGCGACCGGCGTTGGCCGGTCGCCGCGCCCTCGGTCGGCACGCGTCGCGTCCGACGAGGACGGCGGTGTAGAAGCTGATGACGTCCGCCGGATCGGGACGGTCAGCTCGATCCAGCAGGGCACGCCGTGCGGGTAGGCGTGCCGTTCCAAAGTGACTCGCTCTCGGCCGGTCCGCTCATCGCAGGGACACGATGGCCCCAGCCCATGCGGACGCCCACGGTCCGCAATCGGTGACGCTCGCACGTCGAGCCCACCACGCGACGTCCCGCTGGAGGCGGGTTCGGCGTGGTGGGCGGGTGACGTGGTCGATCTCGCGCGAGGCCGCGACGCGATTGGCGGCACGGTTGCTCGCATCAGAAGGGCATGGCGTCGCCGGGCCCGTCCGGGTCGTCGGCGTCGGCCGCGGCCGTGGGTCCGTCGCGAGGCGCGGCGGGCGGGTCCGTGCCGGCTGGCCCGCCGCGTGGTGCGACCGGCGGATCGGTGCCTGCGTGCGGCCCTCGGCCTCGCTGCTCGTCAGCGGGTGGAGGTGGGAGGGGGATGCGGGTGGTGCCGGGCAGGGTCCGAATCCTGAGGCCGCTGCGCGGGTGGTGCCAGATCCGGACGCCGTCGGCGGTCTGGGAGACGGTCCAGCCGGCAGCATCTTTGGTGTGGTTGGTGGGCCGGCACACCGGCGCGAGCTGGTCGATGTCGGTGCGTCCCGGAAGGTCGCCAGGGCGGACCGGGTGCCAGGGCCTTGCGTGGTCCAGGTCGCAGGCCAGCGCGGCGACGTGGCAGCCCGGTTCGCTGCACGTGTCGTGCACCGCGAGCACGGCGTCGGACAGCCAACCGGGCGGCAACCGGCGGGTCCGGCCGACGCCGAGGACCTGGCCGGTGTCGTCGACGACGATGGCCCGCAGCTCGGTGCCGCGTTGGTCGAGCAGCCGCCGCGCCGCCACGGAGGTGAGCTGCAGCCGTCCGCCGGACAGGCGGGTCAGCAGCTCGGCCGGCAGCCGGTCGGTGTCGAGCAGGGTGTCGTACGAGACACGCAGCAACACCTTGACCGGCGCCCGCCCGCCGACCTCACCGGTGGCGCCGGCCTCCAATAGGTCGATCAGCTTCTCGAACCGGCGCCGGCCCCGATCGGCCGACGCCTGCCGGACCTGGTCGGGATCGGGGGCGTGGCCGATGCCGGCCTTGGTGGCCGGACCGGCCCGGCCGGGGTCGGTGGCGGCCTCGAGCAGCGCGAAGTTGGCCGCGCCTGCCTGCCCGAAGAACCGCCCGCCGCTGCCGTCCAGCCGCGGCTGGAGCACCAGCATCTCCGCCGGCTCGTCGTCCGGGTCAGCGGGTTCGGGGTCGGTGGCGGTGAGGTCGACGGCCAGCCACCGGACCAACCCGGACACCGCATCCGGGTCCGTGCCCTCCAACCGGTCGACCAGCTCGTCGACCGCGGCGTCCAGTTGCGCGTCGAGCCGGCGCGGCAGCCGCTGCACTTCCAGCGCGATGATGCGCAGCTGTGCCCACGACAGCTTCTGCTGGTCGAACGCCGCCTTCAGGCCGGGTAGCCGCCGCAGCACCTCGGCGGCGGTGAGCAGCATCCGCCGATCCGCCGTCGTACGGCGGGCCTCGGACAGCAGCCACTGCTCCAACGGCACCCCGGTCACGGTCTCGACTGCGGAGCTGTCCTGGAGCTGGATGATCGTGTCCAACACCGAGGCGAGCAGCCGGTCGACCGCCCGCAGCTCGTCGAGCATCCCGGCCAGCGCCGGCACCTCCGCCAGCAACGGGAACGCGTCCAGCTCCGGGGCGTGATCCGGCCGCTGCGCGCCCGCGGACGGCGCGGGCCTGGCGGGTGCATCAAAGGCATCGACGGCGTCGCCAGCCGCATCCGTGCTCGAGGAAGCATCCGTGCGATAGCCGGCACCGTGATCGGCCGCCAGCACCCGACCTACTGCGTGCGGCCGCGCCCCCCGACGCGCGGCCCCACCGGCCGCCCGGTAGCGGCCGGCCGGAGCGGCCGACAGCGACGGAGCGGGTGCGGTGGGAAGCATGGATCCAGTATCGGCGACTCCTGCGACATGGCCCCGATGGGTTGCTCGTGAGCTGTGGACACCGCGGACCGGACGCGACCTGACCGCGCGATGGCTCGGCGGCCGACGCCGCCGGCCGCTGGAATCGCCCAGGCCCGGCGCAGCGGGTCGTCGGCGCTCGGCCGCTCGACCGGGGATGGTCGCGGTGGCTCGGGCGTGAGTCGGCACGCTGGGCCGGCGCCGGCCGGCACGCGTCGGTGGCGACCCGAACGGAAGGCGGATCGTGCAGGAGAACGTGGGGGACCTCGACCAGCGGCTGCGCACGGCTGTCGGCCTCGGTCTGGTCGTCGGCGCGCTCGGGCCGTTCGGCGCCCGTGACGGCCGGGGCATCGGGCTCGCCGCACTCGTGGGCGGCGCACTGGCGCTGGAGTCGGCCGTGACGCGGACCTGCCCCGTCAACGCGTGGTTGGGCCTGGACACGCGCGCTGCCTGACGACCGTCGATGCCGCCTCGCCGCCGGCGTGGGTCATCTGGACGTGACCGCGGTCGCGAACCCCTGGCGTGATCCGGTCGGGACCTTGCCAGCGGTGGTGGCCGGGGACGGCCCCCCGCCCGATCCTCGTCCCCTACCCTGATCCGCTGCACGTGCTGAGCACCGGAGGGAGGAGCCCGACGTGGTGCTCGAGACCATCGATTCGCCCGCCGACGTGAAAGCGCTGCCCGCCGACCAGCTCCCGCAGCTGGCCGAGGAACTGCGGGCGGCCATCGTCGCGGCGGTTGCCCGCGTGGGCGGCCACCTGGGCTCCAACCTCGGCGTCGTCGAGCTCGCGATCGCGCTGCACCGGACCTTCGACTCGCCTCGCGACCTGCTCGTGTGGGACACGGGCCACCAGGCCTACGTGCACAAGATGCTCACGGGCCGCCGCGACCTGTTCGACACGCTCCGGCAGGCCGGCGGGCTCTCCGGCTATCCCAGTCGTGCCGAGTCGCCCCATGACCTCGTGGAGAACTCACACGCCTCGACCGCCCTGTCCTGGGCGTTCGGCGTCGCACGTGCCCAGATCGGCGTGCCGGCCGAGGACCGCCGCCGCGTCGTCGCCGTGGTCGGCGACGGTGCGCTCACCGGCGGCATGGCGTACGAGGCGCTCAACAACCTCGGGCACCACCAGCTGCCGGCCATCATCGTCCTGAACGACAACGGCCGCTCGTACGCGGAGACCGTGAGCCGACTGTCCGAGCGGCTGGCCGACCTGCGGACCGACCCGCGCTATCGCAAGGTGCGGGGCCGCTTCGACCGCGTGATGGACCGGCTTCCGCTGGTCGAACGGCTGACCGACGCGGGTCTCGAGGCGGTCAAGGCCGCGGTCTCCGAGGCACCGGCGCTGCAGTCGTTCGTCGAGGCGCTCGGCGTGCGCTACCTCGGCCCCTACGACGGCCACGACGTCGGCAAGCTCGAGCACGCCCTGGCGACGGCCGCGCGCCTGCAGACACCGGTCCTGGTCCACGTGCTGACCCAGAAGGGCAAGGGCTACGAGCCGGCGGAGACCGACCCGGAGAAGAAGCTCCACGACACCTCGGCGTTCGACATCGCGACCGGCCGCTCGACCGGCGCCAAGCCGCGGTCGTGGACCCAGGCGTTCAGCGAAGCGGTGCTCGACCTGGCCGACGAGCGACCCGACCTGGTCGCGATCACGGCGGCCATGCCCGGCTCCACGGGGCTGCTCCCGCTGGCCGAACGCGACCCCGACCGCGTCCTGGACGTCGGCATCGCGGAGCAGCACGCCGCGACGGCGGCGGCCGGTCTCGCCTATGCCGGCAAACTGCCGCTGTTCGCGGTGTACTCGACGTTCTTCTCGCGGGCGTTCGACCAGGCCAACCTCGACGTCGGCCTCCACGACGCGCACGTGCTGTTCGTGTTCGACCGGGCCGGCATCACCGGCGACGACGGACCGAGCCACCACGGCATCCTCGACCTCTCCCTGAGCCTGCGCATCCCGGCGATGACGGTGCTCGCACCGTCGTGCGAGGAGGACCTGCGGGCACTGCTCGGCGTCGCCGCGGGACTCGACGGCCCCGTCACGATCCGGTTCCCGAAGGGGGCCGCTCTCCCCGGCGAGCGGCTGGGCGTCACCGGGGTCGACCGTGACCTGGGACTGCGGGCACGGCAGTTGCGCGAGGGTGCCGACGTGTGCGTGCTCGCTGTCGGTGACCGGGTCGGGCCGGCGCTGGAGGCGGCCGACCTGCTGGCCGAGGACGGCCA
Organism: Egicoccus sp. AB-alg2; assembly: GCF_041821065.1. NCBI lineage: Bacteria > Bacillati > Actinomycetota > Nitriliruptoria > Egicoccales > Egicoccaceae > Egicoccus > Egicoccus sp. AB-alg2. The sequence continues at coordinate 430,254 of NZ_JBGUAX010000004.1, forward strand.
CGAGGCCGCCGTCTGGGACGTGCGGAGCGTGCGTCCCGTCGACGCCACGATGCTGGACGCGGCCGCTGCGTCGCCCCTGGTGGTCACCGTGGAGAACGGGCTCGTCGGTGGCGGCGCGGGGACGGAACTGGTGGACCGGCTGGTCGAGCGTGCCGGCGTGCGGCAGGCCCCGCCGGTGCTGAAGCTGGGTGTGCCCGACGGCTACCTGCCACACGGCAAGCCGGACCGCATCCTCGCCGAACTCGGCCTCGACGCCGCGGGCATCGCGGCCGCGACCCGCAAGGTGCTCACCGACCAGCGCTGAACGGCGCGTCGGCCAGCCGGCTCGCGTCGGCCAGGCCGGCTCGCGTCGGCCAGGCAGGCTCGCGTCGGCCAGGCAGGCTCGCGTCGGCTGCGCGTCGCGTCGACCGCCTTTTCGCGCACCGGAATATCGATTCTGTCCTGCGGTACCCTCGGCGGCAGGGTGCCTCGTCCGGCGCCGACCCCGAACGTCGCGAGGCCGGCGCGACGTACGCTGGCAGGCGCGAACAGGTGCCCACGCGCGGGGTCCCGGGCCCGCGACGAGGCAGGGAGGCACAGGGGTATGGCGGCACGAGGTACGGGGGTGCAGTCGGTCGAGCGCGCGCTCGACGTGCTGGAGGTCCTGGCGACCACCGGCAGGGAGATGGGCATCAGCGAGCTGGGGCAGGCGACGAAGCTGCCGTACGCGACGATCCACCGGTTGACCGCGACGCTGGTCGCCCGCGGCTACGTCCGGCAGGACCCGCGGACGCGCAAGTACGTGCTCGGGGCGCGACTCGTGGAGTTGGGCAGCGCGGCCGGCCGCATGCTCGGCGGCTCGGCCCGCCCGCACCTCGAGCGCCTGGTGGAGCTCACCGGCGAGACCGCCAACCTGGCGCTGCTCGAGGACGGGTACGTGGTCTACATCGCCCAGGCGTCGTCGCGCCGCATGGTGCGGATGTTCACCGAGGTCGGCAATCGCGTGCTCCCGCACAGCACGGCCGTCGGCAAGGTCCTGCTGGCACACCAGCCGCGCACGGTGGCGGAACGCATCCTCGCGCGCAACGGGCTACCGGCCTCCACCGAGCACACCATCACCGACCTGCCGGCCTTCCTGCAGGAACTCGACCGGGTCCGCGAGCGCGGGTACGCGCTCGACCTCGAGGAGCAGGAGGAGGGCGTCAGCTGCGTGGCGGTCCCGCTCCTTCCGGAGAACGGCCTGGTGGCGGCGATGTCGGTCTCCGGCCCGACCGGACGCATGGGCGGCGATCGCCGCGAGCAGATCGTCGAGCACCTGCGCGACGTCGCGTCCGAACTGGTGACCTGGATGGACGGCGAGAGCGTCGACCTGCAGCCGACCGCCAACGGCGTCTGACCGCGGCGAGCCGCCGAGGCGCGGCCACGCCGATGCGCCGGGGCGTCCGTCAGGGTTGCTCGGCGAGGTAGGCCATCGCCGCCTCGACGCCGCCGCCCTTGATCGGGACGCCGGCCAGCCGCAGGGCCGCCTCGACACCGGCGAGCGTGCCGGCGAGCATGAGGTCGTTGAAGTCGCCGAGGTGGCCGATCCGGAACACGCGGCCCCGCAGTCGCGCCAAGCCCGCGCCGAGGGAGACATCGAATCGCTCCAGGGCGACCCTTCGGAAGTGGTCGGCGTCGTGGCCCTCCGGCAGCAGTACGGCGGTGAGGGCGCTGGAGCGTTGGTCCGGCACGGTCGCGAGCAGTTCCAGGCCCCAGTGCTCCACGGCCCGGCGCGTGGCCTCGCCATGCCGGTCGTGACGCGCGAAGACCTGGTCGAGGCCCTCCTCGAGCAGCAGGTCGATCGCCTCGGCGAGTCCGTAGAGGAGGTTGGTGGCGGGGGTGTAGGGGAAGAACCCGTCGTCCGCGGTCGCGAGCATGTCCTCCCAGTCCCAGTACGACCGTGGCAGACGGGCCTTCCCGGTGGCGGCGCGCGCCTTCGCACTGATGGCGTTGAAGCCGAGCCCGGGCGGGAGCATCAGCCCCTTCTGCGAGCCGCAGACGGTCACGTCGACACCCCACTCGTCGTGGCGGTAGTCGATGGATCCCAACGACGAGATGGTGTCGGCGAGCAGCAGCGCGTCGGAGCCCGCCTCGTCCAGGGCGCGCCGGACGGCTGCCACGTCGCTGGTCACGCCGGTGGACGTCTCGTTGTGCACCACGGCGACGGCCCGGTAGCGGTCGGGTGCCGCCGTGAGTGCGTCGTGGATGCGTCCGGCGTCGACGCCCGTGCGCCAGTCGCCGGCGAGTACCTCGACGTCCAGTCCGAGCCGGCCGGCCATCTGCGACCACAGGGTGGAGAAGTGGCCGGTCTCGTACATCAGGACGGCGTCGCCGGGCGACAGCGTGTTGACCAGCGCGGCCTCCCACGCGCCCGTGCCGGAGGATGGGTAGACGATCACCGGTTGCTCGGTCCGGAACACCTGCCGGAGCCCGGTCAGGACCCGGCGGCCGAGTGCGGCGAACTCCGGGCCGCGGTGGTCGATCGTCGGGCGGGCGATCGCCTGCAGGACCCGGTCGGGGACGTTGGTGGGTCCCGGGATCTGGAGGAAGTGTCGTCCGGCACGCATGCGAGGGCCTTCCCGTCGCCGTCCTGCTCTTTTCCGTGGAACGAAACGATCCATCCGCTGCGCGAAACCCTAGAGGTGGGCACATGGGGCCGCAACCGCACCTTGACCCCTGCATCGCCGCCGCTCTAGGGTCGTTTTCGCCAGGTAGACCGATCATTTCGCCAGGTGGAAGGCGTGCCCGGCCGGTGGAGGCGCCAGTGACCGACATCCTCGAGCGACCGGCCGGCATCGGCGAACCGGCACGAAAACTGGCTGTCGACCTCGGCCGCGCCATGGACGGCGAGGTCCGTTTCGACGCGTACACCCGGCACCTGTACGCCACCGATGCCAGCATGTACGCGATCGAGCCGCTCGGGGTGGCGTATCCGCGACACGCCGACGACGTCGCCGCCGCCGTGTCCATCGCGGCCACCCATGGGGTACCCGTCCTGCCGCGCGGTGCCGGCACGAGCCACTGCGGGCAGACCGTGGGCGCGGCCGTCGTGCTCGACTTCTCGCGGCACCTGCACGCCATCGAGGTCGACCCCGCCTCCGCGACGGCGCACGTCCAGCCGGGCGCGATCCAGGACGAGCTCAACCGTGCCGCCGCCCCGTACGGGCTGTGGTTCGCCCCTGACACCTCCACCAGCAACCGGGCCACCCTCGGCGGCATGATCGGCAACAACTCGTGCGGGTCGCGCTCGGCCCGCTACGGGATGACCATCGACCACGTGCGTGAGCTCGAGGTCGTGCTGGCCGACGCCAGCCGCGCCGTGCTCGGTCCCGCCTCACCGCAGCAGGTGGCCGCGCGCGGCCGCGGCCAGTCGCTGGAGGCGCGCCTGTACCGCGAGCTGCCGGAACTGGTCGAGCGCCATCGCCGGGCCATCACCGACCACATGCCCTCGTTCTGGCGGCGGGCCGGTGGCTACCGGCTGGACCGGCTCGTGGACGACGGCCTCGACCTCGCGAAGTTCGTCGTGGGATCCGAGGGAACGCTGGTGACCGTCACCGGGGCGACCGTGGACCTCGTGCCGATTCCGAAGGCGGTCGTGCAGCTCGTCGGGCACTTCACCTCGACCCAGCGTGCCATCGACGCGACGATGGACGCCATGGACGCGGGCGCGGCCGGCATCGAGCTCGTGGACCGCTTCATCCTCGACCTCGCCCGCAGCTCGCCGGAGCACGGACACCTCGTGACGCTGCTCGAGGGCGACCCCGACGCCCTGCTGGTCGTCGAGTTCTACGGCGACACCGCCGCGCAGGCCGCGGCGGCCGCCGACGCACTCGAGCGGGCGTGGCGCGCGAAGGGGCACGGCTACGCGGTCCTGCGGGCCGACACCGCGAGGCAACAGCAGCAGGTCCGTGCGCTGCGCAAGGCCGGCCTCGGGCTGCTGATGGCCGCCGGCCAGGGCCGCGAGCGCTCGCTCGCGTTCGTGGAGGACACCGCCGTCGACCCGCGCCACCTCGCCGAGTACACGGAGCGGTTCGCGGCCATCCTGCAGGCCCACGGCCTGCGCGCGGGGTTCTACGGCCACGCGTCGGCCGGCTGCCTGCACGTGCGGCCGTTCATGGACCTGACCCGCCCGGGCGAGGTCGACAAGCTGCGCACCGTGGCCCGTGAGGTCGCCGAGCTGGTGTCCAGCTACGGCGGGGTCAACTCCAGCGAGCACGGCGACGGGTTGGTGCGCAGCGAGTTCAACCGCGAGCTCTTCGGCGACGAGCTCTACGAGGCGATGCGGCAGGTGAAGGGCCTGTTCGACCCCGACAACCGCATGAATCCGGGCAAGAAGGTCGACGCGCCGCCGATGACCGATTCGCTGCGGGAGCCGGCGCTGCCGGTACCCCGGCCGCTGCCGACGGCGTTCGACTTCGGCGGGGACACCGGCCTGTTCGAGTCCGCCAACCGCTGCATGCGCATCGGCGCCTGCCGCAAGTCGGCGTCCTCGGGCGGCGTGATGTGTCCCTCGTACATGGCGACGAGGGACGAGGAGCACTCCACACGTGGGCGCGCCAATGCGCTGGTGAAGGCGCTGGCGTCGCCCGACCCGGCGGCCGAGCTCGCCGGCGACCGCCTCCACGAGGTGCTCGACCTGTGCCTGGAGTGCAAGGCCTGCAAGGCCGAGTGCCCGATGTCGGTGGACATGGCGACCTACAAGAGCGAGGCGTTGCACGCCCGCCATCAGCGGCACGGGATCCCGCTGCGCTCCCGCCTGTTCGCCGGCATCCGGCGACTCAACCGGCTGGGCGCGGCAACGGCGCCGGTGTCGAACCTGCCCGGCCGGCTGGCGCCGCTGCGGCGGGGGATGGAACGCGCGCTGGGGATCGACGCCCGTCGTCCGCTGCCGCGCTTCGAGCGCCGGAGCCTGCCACGCTGGTTCGCCGGCCGCCCGCGGCCGGCCACGCCTCCGACGCGGGGGCGGGTGGTCCTGCTCGCCGACAGCTTCACGAGCTACACCGAGCCGGAGGTGGGCCGCGCCGCGGTGGAGCTGCTCGAGGCGGCGGGCCACCAGGTCCGCCTGGAGTCCCGCGGCTGCTGCGGTCGCGCCGCGATCTCCAAGGGTCTGCTCGACCGCGCCCGGGCCGACGCGAGACACCTGCAGGCCCGGCTGGTGGACGACGCCCGCGCCGGCGTCCCGATCGCCGGCTGCGAACCATCGTGCCTGCTCACCCTCCGTGAGGAGCATCCGCAACTGCTGGGCACCGACGACGCCGGCGTGCGAGCCGTGGCGGAGCAGGCCTGCCTGGTCGAGGACCTGCTGGTGGCCGCGATCGACGACGGGGCCCTCGTCCTCGACCCCGATGCCGAGGTCGCCGGCCGTCGCATCCTGTTCCACGGACACTGTCACCAGAAGGCGGGCGCGGGGACGGCTTCCACCGTCGCGCTGCTGTCCCGGATCCCCGGCGCCCGGGTCCAGGAGGTGGACGCCGGGTGTTGTGGCATGGCGGGCTCGTTCGGCTTCGAGACCGAGCACTACGACCTGTCGATGCGCATCGGCGCCATGCGGTTGTTCCCCGCCGTCGAGGCCGAACCGGCCGACACGCTGATCGCGGCGACCGGCGTGTCGTGCCGACAGCAGATCGGCCACGGCACCGGTCGGCGCGGCCAGCACCCGATCACGCTCGTGCGCGCCGCGCTGCGCCGTCCGTGATGGCGGCCGGTCGGGGCGGTCCCGGAGCGCCACGGTGAGCGCCGGGGCCGTGGCCGTGGTCCTCGTCGCCGTCGTCATCGGCTCGATCACCAAGGGCGTCACCGGCTCTGGCCTGCCGACCGTGGCGATCCCGGTCATGGCCGGCTTCATCGGCGTCGAGGCCGCCGTCATCGTGATGGCGTTCCCGACCGTCGTCACGAACTCCTGGCTGCTGTGGGAGCACCGTCACGAAGCTCGCAACGCCCGGCACCTCAAGCGCATGCTGGCCACGGGCGCTGCCGGCTCGGTGGCCGGTGTCTTCATCCTGACGACCCTGCCCGCGGCCGTGCTGTCGCTCACGCTCGCCCTGGTGATCTTCACCTACGCCGGCTACTCGTTGGTGCGGCCCGACGTGGCGATCGGTGAACGCTCCGCCCGCGTGCTGTCGCCGGGGGTGGGGTTCGCCGGCGGGATCGCGCAGGGCGCGACGGGTATCGCGGGACCGCTCGTCGCGACCTACGTCCACGGCTTCCGGCTCGACCCGGGGGCCTACGTCTTCACGATCGCGGCCCAGTTCCAGGTCTTCGCCGCGGTGCAGGTGGCCACCTTCCTGGCCCTCGGCCGGTACACGGTCGACCTCGCGCTCAGCAGCCTGCTGGCGCTGGTCCCCGTGGTGCTGTTCCTGCCGGTCGGGATCCGGCTGGCCCGTCGCCTGGACGCGCGGCGCTTCCACCGGGTCGTGCTGATCGTGCTCGTCGTGATGGGCGGCAAGCTGTTCTACGACGGCATCACGGGTTGACGCCGCGGTCGTCGCCATCGAGGTCACCGGCCAGTGTGGTGGCCCGTGCGAGCCAGCGTCGTGCCTCGTCGACGAGGTCGGCAACGACGGCGCCCGCGGACGGCAGGTCGTCCACGACCCCGCTGGCCTGCCCGGCGTACACGTGGGCGACGTCACGGTCGTCGCGCTCCAACGCCGCGCGGAAGGTCGCCTGCACCTGGGGCAGCCGGGACGCCAGTTCGTCCTCACGGCCGTGCCAGCGCTCGGTCGTGCGGTTGCGCAGCGCCCGGCCCGGGAACGGATCCGGCCACGGTGCTTCCTGCACCAGGTCGAACACGTGGGTCAGCACCGTGTCGGTGGCGTCGGCCGCGACGATCCGTCGCTTGGCGCCGTCGCTGAGCGCGCCTTCGCGGGTGGCGGCGAAGCGGGTACCGACCCAGACGCCGTGGGCACCCATCGTCAGCACGCCCGCCAGCGCCCGCCCCGTCGCGATACCGCCGGCCGCCACGACCGGCACCGCCGCGCGCTCGCCCAGCGGCAGCACCTGCTGTAACAGCGGCAGGGTGGCGACGCCTCCGGTGTGACCGCCGGCCTCCGTGCCCTGGGCCACCAGGACGTCAGCACCGGCCTCCAGCGCCTGGACCGCGCCGGCGGCGTCCTGCACCTGGACCGCCAGCAGCGCGCCGGCCGCGTGGACACGCGACACGTAGGGCGTCGGGTCCCCGAACGACAGGGCCAGCAGGGTCGGGCGGGTCCGCAGGGCGGCGTCGAGCATCGCGTCGTCGTCGGCCAAGCGCCACAGCAGCAGGCCGATACCAAAGGGACCGGCGGCGCGGGCCTCGTCGGCCTGGGCCGCGAGCCAGGACGCGTCGGCACCGGCGTGGACACCGACCATGCCGAGCCCCCCGGCCGCGCTGACCGCCGCTGCGAGCCGGCCGTGCGCGGCGCCGGCCATCGGTGCCTGCAGGAGGGGATGGCTGATTCCCAACAGATCGCACAGCGGGTTCATGTCGGCTCCGGGAGGGCGCGTTCGGCCTTGGCACGCAGCAACAGTCGTCGGCCCGCGGCACACACGGCGGCCGCCACGAGCATCGTGACCCCGCCGACGCTCCAGGCCACGGAGAACCCCGCCCCGTCGGCCAACAGTCCGAACGCGAGCGGTCCGATCATCCCACCCAGCCACAGTCCGGTCTGGGTCAGGCCCGTGGCCGCGGCGGCCGCGCCGCGGTAGCTGCGCACCACGGCGAAGGTGAACAGCCCGTTCCAGCCCCAACCGGCGACGAAGGCGACCACCGTCCCCGCGAGGAAGACCGGCGGCGGCGTGGCGAGCGCGAGCAGACCGAAGCCGACCGAGCCGGCCAGCAGCATCGCGCTGACCCGGACGATGTGCGCGCCCTCGCGACGATCGGCGAGGTGACCGACCAACAGGCGCGTGGCGATCCCCAGCACGCTCCCACCGGCCAGCAGGAGCCCGGCCGTGCTGTCGGCGAACCCGGCGTCCACGGCGGAGGCGACCAGGAACACGCCGATCGAGTTGGCCGCGGCGGCGCCGAGCATCGCCCCCGCGGCAAGGACGGCGAGTGGCAACCGATCCACGTGCGCCGACGGTTGGGCCGTTCCGGCGACGCCCGGCCGTGGCGCCCGGGGGGTCAGGAACGGCAGCGCCGCCGACCCGGCGGCGACGATCACGAAGGCCCAGCGCCACCCGATCGTGAGCCCGATCAGCGGCACGGACGCGCCGGCGAGCAGCGTGGTGATCGGCACCGCGGCCTGCTTCACGCCGAAGAAGAAGCCCTGACGTCCCGGCGGCACCTCGCGAGCCAACAGCAGGTTGGCCGCGGGCTGCGCGAAGGCGTTGCCGACCCCGGCGACCACCAGCATGGCGACGAGCGTCGCCCAGGTCGTGGCCAGGCCGGCGATGCCGAGCAGCGCGGCGCCGCTGAGGGTCGCGGTCACGACGATGCCGGGGAAGGCGCCGGCCCGCTGGACGAAGCGTCCCGCCGGGGTGGAACCGACGGCGGAGACGGCGAAGTAGATCGTCGTGGCGAGGCCGAGTTCCCGCGCGCCGAAGCCCAGTTCGGCGCTCATCTGCACGGACAGTCCGCCCAGCATGTAGACCGGGAGCATCCCCTGGGCGGTGGAGACCAGGGCGGCGGAGACGGCCCGGCGTGTGGTCACGCCGGCATCCCCGGCGCCGGCAACGACGCCAGCACGCCGGGTAGCTCGCGCAGGTCGTCGACCTCGTGGTCCGGGCGGGGCCCGTCGGGATCCACGTGGTGGCCCGGCCGTCGGACGCGTACCACACGCATGCCGGCCTCCAGCGCGCCGCGGGTGTCACGTGCGGAGGCGGGTACGTGCACGAGGTCGTCGCCCAGCCGCTGACGTGCCGCGCGGTAGATGCCGGCGTGCGGCTTGTAGACGCGGACCTGCGCCGAGGTGATCCGCTGCTCGACCCAGGGGCACACCTCGGTGGCCGCGAGCAGGTCGTCGTCGATGTTGCTGAGCAGGGCGACCCGATGCTGCCTGGCCACCGTGCGCAGGCCCTCGTCGACGTCCGGCCAAGCCGGCCAGTCGCGCATCGAGGCGAGCAGGTCCTCGGTCGCGCGGGCCGGATCCCCGTCGAGACCGACCTCGTCGAAGACCTGCCGCATCGCGTCGTGGGCGAGCTGCCGGAAGCTGGCGAACGGCGAGGTCGTGCGGTGCAGGCGCTTGTTGCGCCGGTCCCAGCGGCCGAACAGCTCCTCCGGGTCGATCGCGAGTCCGTCGGCGCGCACCCGAGCTGCGAGCGCGCGGCTGCCTCCGGTGCGCGAGTCCAGCAGCGCGCTGTAGACGTCGAACGTGACGGCGGGCGGCGTGGTCATCCGAGATTGCCCACCAGGTCGATGTGGGCCTGCATCGCCGCCCGGGCCTCGTGGGGGTCGCCGGCCTCGATCGCCGAGGCGATGGCACGGTGTTGCCGACTCGATCGCGGCGGTCGGCCCGGTTGGGACAGCGACGCGATCCGGCTCTCGTGGATCAACCCGGCGAGGTAGTTCATCAGTTCCGCCAGCAGCGGATTGCGCGCCGCGGCCGTCACCGCGGCGTGGAAGTGTCGGTCGCCCTCGGCGCCGATCCCACCGGCGGCGATGTCGGCGTCCATCAGGTCCAGCGCCAGCCAGATCCGCCGGATGTCGGCGTGGGTGCGACGCCGGGCCGCCATGCCCGCCAGCGTCACCTCGAGCACGCTGCGGGCCTCGATCACCTCGGACAGGCGGCGGCGCTTCACCAGCAGCGCCTCCAGCGCGAGGCGCTCCTCGGGCCGGTGTCGCAGGTAGATCCCGTCACCGTGGCGGATCTCCAGCACGCCCTGGGCCTGCAGCGCCGCCAGCGCCTCGCGCACCGACGCGCGGCTGACGTCGAACCGCTCGGCGAGTGCCCGCTCGGTGGGCAGCCGGTCGCCGACGGCCAAGCCGCGTTCGGCGACGTAGGCGAGTAGCCAGTCGGCGACCCGCTCGTAGAGCGCGGTACGCGGGGCTGTGGACGGCGCGTGTCGCGCGCCGTCGGCCCCGCGTGGCGCCCGGACCATCTGGCCCCTCTCCGGCGAGGGCGGGCCAGTCCTGCCGGCCCGCCCGCATAGTCCTTGACAGCTGGCACCGTAGCCGTTATCACTGGCCAGTGTCCAGACCAATCCGCTAGGCGGAACAAGGTTCGTCGTACAGCGGATCTTCAGCAACCGCGTGGGAGCGCGGTCGCGCACATCCGAGGGAGCCGGTCGGGACGCGACGAGGGAGAGGTCGATGAGGATTCGCAGCAGGACACGGCAGTTCGCCGTCGTCGTCGCGAGCGTGTTCGCCCTGGTGGCGTGCGCGTCCGACGGTGGCGCGGGCGGGGACGCGGTGGCTGCAGGAGGCGACGAGACAGAGGAGGGCGAGGCCGGCGGCGATCAGACGGACGTGCTGGCCGCGATCGACGAGATCGCCGAGCGCGTGGAGTCGGGCGAGCTCGCCTACGACCCGGCGGCTGGCGAGGACGAGGCCATCGAGGCCCTGCGTGAGGCCATCCCACAGCCGGATGGCTACCCGGCCCGGCCGGTCGAGGTGCTGATCGGCTTCGGCGAGGGTGGTGGGTCCGACAACTACACCCGCAACGTCGGACGCGACGCCGAGCGCATCATGGGGCAGCGGCTGGTCTACAACAACATGCCCGGTGCCTCGGGTGAGGTCGCGCTCGGTCACATGCTCACGCAGGCGGCCGACGGCTACACGATCGCCAGCGCGATCACCAACCAGGTCATCAACAACGCGCTCGACTACCAGCCCTACAGCTTCGTCGACGACGTCGAGTTCATCATCCGCCAGCAGGGTCCGACCGAGATCTACTGGGTCGCGGCCGACAACGAGTGGGAGACGTTCGAGGAGATGCTGGACTACGCGGCCGACAACCCCGGCCAGGTCCGTGTGTCCGGTTCGGGCATCGGCGGCGACGACGAGTTCCGCCTGCTCGCCCTGGGCGCCGAGATCGACAGCGAGTTCGGCTTCGTGCCCTTCGACGGCGTCGGCGGGCGCATCTCCGCACTGCTCTCGGGCGACATCGACGTGCTGCACGAGACGGCCGGCACGGTGATGGACCTGTACGAGGACGGTCAGATCCGGCCGCTGGCCTACGGCGGCGACATCGTCTTCGAGGACATCGACCCGGACGTCCCGTCGGTGGCCGAGCTCGGCTACCCGGTCCCGACCGGCCGGTGGCGCGGCATGGTCGCGCCCGGAGGCGTCGACCAGCAGATCGTCGACTACCTCCACAACGTCTTCTACGCGGCGGCGCAACTGCCCGCCTACAAGGAGTACGAGGTCGAGTTCCTCCAGCACGTCGCGGGTGGCTACCTCAGCGGCGAGGAGTTCGAGGAGGAGTCGCGACGGGAGCTCGAGGAGATCCGCCAGCTCGCGGAGCAGTTCGGCTACACGGCCGAGGACCTCGAGGAGTGACCCTACGGACCGCCCGGCGTCGCTGAGCGGCATCCGGTCGTCGCGCCGCGGGCGCGGCGGCCGGATGCCCCGGCAGGGAGAGCACTGGTGAGCGAGCAGCGAACCACGTCGTCCAGGTCCACCGCGGGCCGCACCGGCCGCCGGCCGGTGCCGGGCCGGGCCGTGCAGGAGGTGGTCGTCGCCGCCGTGCTCCTGCTCGGCTTCGTCTACCTGCGCCTCACCCTCGACCAGCACGTGCAGGGCCGTCGCGGTGCCGCGTACCTGGACCCGGACTTCTGGCCGGCCTGGTTGCTGAACGCGGGGATCCTCTTCTGCCTGCTCTACCTGGTCACATCGCTACTGCGGCTGCGGGCGCGACGCGTCGGCGGGGCCAGCGGTGATCCGCACACGTCGTCGGGCGACGTCGCGGGGACCGCTCGCGAGATGACCGCAGCAGGCGATGCCGCCACGAGTACGACGGCCACGTCGGAACCGCCGGAGGCCAGCGACGCGCAACGCAACCCCAAGGCGCTCGCCGGCGGTGTGGCGCTGATCTTCGGCTTCGTCTACCTCATGCCGGTACTGGGGTTCCTGCCGGTCGCCGTGCTGTTCTGCGTGGCGTTCCTGCTCTTCGTCGGTGAACGCCGCTGGTACGTCGTCACCGCCGTGCCGGTCGTGCTGATGGCGGCGATCCTCTACGTCTTCACCCGCTTGTTGGTGGTGCCACTGCCGCGAGGAAGGGGCGTCTTCCTCGAGATGAGCACCTTCCTCTACTGAGCGGCGACGCTCGCCGTCGAAAGCGCTGAGCCATGGAGTTCTTCACCGGCCTCGCCTCGGTCCTGCAGCCCAATCACCTGATCCTGCTGGTCATCGGCGTCGTGATCGGCATGATGTTCGGCACGATCCCCGGCCTGTCCGGCATCACCGCCGTCGCGCTGCTGGTCCCGTTCAGCTACGTGCTGGGGGCCGAGGCCGCCATCATCATGATGATCGGCGTGTACCTCGCGGCCAGCTGTGCGGGCGCGCTCGCGGCCATCCTGTTCAACATGCCCGGTGACGTCATGGGTGCCGCGACCGCCAGGGACGGCTATCCGCTGACGGTCAACGGCGAAGCGGGCCGCGCGATCTCCATGAGCATCATGGCGTCGGCCGTCGGCGGCTTCATCGGCACGGTGCTGCTGGTGCTGATCGCGCCGCAGTTCCTGCGCATCGCCCTGCAGTTCGGCCCGCCCGAGTTCTTCGCGCTCGCGCTGCTCGGCATGACCTCGGTCGCCAGCCTGGCCAGCGGCTCGGTCCTGAAGGCGCTGATCGCCGGCACGTTCGGTCTCCTGCTGGCCACCGTCGGCCTCGATCCCGTGTCGGGTGCGGTGCGCTTCACGTTCGGGGTGCAGCAACTGCAGGGGGGCGTCGACTTCATCCCCGCCATCATCGGCTTCTTCGCGGTCGCGGAGATCCTGCACTCGCTGTATCGAGGTACCGGCACGGGCGGCTACAGCAAGGAGGACGTACAGAAGGTCAACCGGTTCGCCTTCCCGCCGATGGCGGACATCAAGGCGACCAAGTACACGATGCTGCGCTCGGCGTTCCTGGGCAACTTCGTCGGCATGCTCCCCGGGGCGGGCTCGACCGTGGCCGCCTTCCTCGGCTACGGCACCGAGGTCCAGATGTCGAAGAAGGCGGAGAAGTTCGGCAAGGGCGAGATCAAGGGTGTGGTCGCGCCCGAGGCGGCCAACAACGCGGCGGCGGCCGGCTCCATGGTGCCGCTGCTGACCCTCGGTATCCCGGGGGGCGCGGTCACCGCGATCATGCTGGGGGTGCTGATCCTCAATGGCCTGCGTCCCGGCCCGCTGCTGTTCCGTGACGCACCGGAGATCACCTACTCCGTCTTCGGGGCGATGATGGTCGCCAGCATCGTCGTCCTCATCGTCGGGTTGCTGCTCGTGCGGGTCCTGCTCCGCCTGCTCACGATCCCGTTCGAGATCTTCAGCACCATGGTCCTGGTCTTCGCCGTCGTCGGCACCTTCGCGATCTACAACCGCCCCGTGGACCTGTGGGTGATGTTCGTCTGCGGCATCCTCGGGTTCTTCGCCAAGCAGTACGAGTTCCCGATCGCCGCGCTCATCCTCGGTCTCGTGCTGGGCACCATCGCGGAGACCGGGCTCGTGAACGGCGCCAACGTCACCCGCGGGAGCTGGAACCTGTTCTTCACCCGTCCCTTCACGATGGTGACGCTGGCGGTGGCGGTGCTGCTGCTCCTGCTGCCGATCGTGTTCGCCGTCCAGCGCAAGCGCAAGGAGGCCTCGGAGCCCGAGGTGGAGCCGGTCGGGTGAGCGACGGCGCGGGTGGTAGTCGCAGGTCGCACGTCCGCGTGCGAGTTGCGTCTGCCGCGCCGATGCGGGACCATCTGCGACGTGCGTCCGCCACGGGCGCACGTCGACCTCCCAGGAGCGGTAGGTAGTGCGGGAGACCATCACCCGGGTCGGGCGCCTCGGCGTCCTGTTCGTGGTGGTCGTCGTTCTCGTTACGTAGCGCGTACTCGGCTCCGAGTACGCGCGAACCTCCCGGCCCGGGAGGTTCTTGCGTAGGAGGGGCCGCGACGCCGGGCGACCCGGCGGCTGGGCCAACGCAGGAGACAAACGCATGTCGGGTGGGAAGCACGAGGGCACGGCGTCCGCCGAACGGGTCACGGGCGCACAGGCCGTCATCAAGAGCCTCGAGGCGCTCGGCGTCGACGTCGTCTTCGGCTATCCCGGTGGCGCCATCATGCCGGCCTACGACCCGCTGATCGAGGCCGACCTCACGCACGTGCTGGTGCGGCACGAGCAGGGCGCCGTGCACATGGCCGAGGGGTATGCGCAGGCGACCGGTGAGGTCGGCGTCTGCATCGTCACCTCGGGGCCGGCGGCGACCAACCTCGTCACGGGCCTCGCGGACGCGCACATGGACTCGATCCCGGTGCTGGCCATCACCGGCCAGGTGGCGCGCAGCGCGATCGGCTCCGACGCCTTCCAGGAGGCGGACGTGACCGGCATCACGATGCCGATCACGAAGCACAACGAGCTGGTGCAGAGCCCCGAGCGGATCGCGTCGGCGATCAAGGAGGCGTACCACGTCGCGCGCTCCGGGCGTCCCGGGCCGGTGCTGGTCGACATCCCCAAGGACGTGCTCAACGCGACGTTCACCTGGTCGTGGCCGGAGCGGGTGGACCTGCCCGGTTACCGGCCCACGGTCCGGGGCCACGGCAAGATGGTGCGCGAGGCGCTGCAGCTGATCGCCGCGGCCGAGCGTCCCGTGATCTATGCCGGCGGCGGGCTCGTGCGCGCCGGCGCGGGTGACGAGCTCTACGAGTTCGCGACCCGGCTCGGCCTGCCGGTCGTGACCACGCTGATGGCGCGCGGCGTCTTCCCGGACACGCACGAGCTGGCCGTCGGGATGCCGGGCATGCACGGGCACTACGCCGCCGTGAAGGCGTTCCAGGAGGCCGACCTGCTCGTCACCCTCGGTGCCCGCTTCGACGACCGCGTCACCGGCGACCTCGACGCCTTCGCGCCGCACGCCAAGGTCATCCACGTCGACGTGGACCCGGCCGAGATCGGCAAGAACCGGGTGGTCGACGTCCCGATCGTCGGCGACGTCAAGGTGGTGCTCGGGCAGCTGCTCAAGGTGCTGGACGACCGGGACGGCGACGCCGCCTTCACGCCGGACTGCGCCGGCTGGCGCACCCACCTCACCGCCCTCAAGGACGACCACCCGCTGCGCTTCGAGCAGCCGGCCACCGGCGTGCTCAAGCCCCAGACCGCCGTGCGCGCCATCTACGACACGTGGGGAGACGACGCGGTGTACGTGGCCGGCGTCGGTCAGCACCAGATGTGGGCCGCGCAGCACATCCCCTACACGCGCGGGCGGCAGTGGATCAACTCCGGCGGGCTCGGGACGATGGGGTTCGCGGTCCCGGCCGCCATCGGCGCCAAGGTCGGGGTCGGGCCCGACACGCCGGTCGTGGCGGTCGACGGTGACGGCTGTTTCCAGATGACGTTCCAGGAGCTGGCCACCGCCGTGCAGCACGACATCCCCGTCGTCTTCTGCGTGATCAACAACGGCTACCTCGGCATGGTCCGCCAGTGGCAGCACCTGTTCTACGACGACCGGCTCTCCCAGGTGGCGCTCCCGCAGGACTGCCCGGACCTGATGAAGATCGCCGACGCGTACGGCATCCCCGGCTTCCGGGTCCAGTCGGTCGACGACCTCGACACGGTGCTGGCCAAGGCGCGCGAGATCACCGACCAGCCCGTGTTGGTCGAGTTCCGGGTCGACCCCGACGAGATGGTCTTCCCGATGGTCCCCAGCGGGGCCAGCAACGACGACATCCTGGAGTCCGCCGAGGAGTGGCGGGCCCGCCTCGCCGAGACCGGCCAGTAGAGGGAGCCGCACCGATGCACCGCCACACCCTGTCCGTTCTGGTCGAGAACAAGCCCGGCGTGCTCACCCGCATCGCCGGCATGTTCGCCCGGCGCAACTACAACATCCACTCGCTGGCGGTCGGCCCGACCGACGACCCGCGGGTGTCGCGCCTGACGCTGGTCGTCGGCACCGAGGCGGTCCAGCTCGAGCAGATCGTCAAGCAGCTCAACAAGCTCGTCCACGTCCTCAAGATCGTCGAACTGGCCGAGGACGAGTCCGTCCAGCGCGAGCTGCAGCTGGTCAAGGTGGCCGCCGACGGCGCCACGCGCAGCCAGATCATCGAGCTCGCCGACGTGTTCCGCGCCAAGATCGTCGACGTCGACCACGACTCGATCACGATCGAGGCGGCCGGCAACCCCGGCAAGCTCGAGGCCATGGTCGAGCTGCTCGAGCCCTACGGCATCCGGGAGATGGTCCGCTCGGGAACCATCGCGCTGGCCCGTGGCGCCAAGTCCATCACGGACGGGTCCAAGGTCCGCATGCAGCGGGTGGTGTGACCCGCACGCTCAGGCGAGCGGCAGTTCGACGCGGAAGCAGGCACCGCCGTCGGGGTGGTCGAAGGCCGACAGCTGACCACCCACCCGCCGCATGAGGTCGGCGGCGGTGGCCAGCCCCAGGCCCGTGCCGGAGACGTCCCGGCGTCCTCGCACGAACGGCGAGAACAGGGCGTCGGCGTTTCGCCCCAGCCCGTGTCCGTGGTCGCGCACGTCCAGCACGGCGCGCCCGGCGCGGGTCCGGCCGGTGATCTCCACCGGGCCGGCGCCGTAGCGCAGCGCGTTGTCGACGATGTTGGTCAGCACCCGCGCGACGGCGCCGCGGTCGACGAACGCCTCCAGCTCGTAGGGCACCAGCACGCGCACCCGCCGGTCGGGGTCCTCGACCACATCGGCGACCTCCTTCGCGAGCGGCTGCAGCGCGACCACCCGAGGGTCCAGCGGTGCCTGGCCCGTGCGCGCGTGCTCGACCGCCGCCGTCAGCGTGTCGGACACGCGCTCCAGGGAGGTGGTGGCACGCGCCAGCAGTTCGCGCAGTTCGTGAGGGACGTCGTCGCTCAGTGTGCGCCGCAGCAGGTGCATGGCCCCGACCGCCGAGGCCAACGGGGTCCGCACGTCGTGCGCGAGCCGTGCCACCACCTCGGCGCTGCTGGGCGCGGCCGGCTCCGGGCGCGCGATGCGGCGCTCGTCGGTGGCCCCGTCGGGCACGACGCCGGTGGCGGCATCCTCGAGGGCGGCCAACAGCGCGCGCGGCGCCAGCCCCTTCTCCAGGTAGGCGTCGGCGCCCGCCGCACGGGCGCTGCTCGCCGCACCACCGGCGGCGAACCCGGACAGCACCACCAGGCGCGCCTCGGGCAGCGAGCGGCGCAGGTGCGGCAGGGTCTCCAGCCCGTCCATGACCGGCATGGACAGGTCCAGCAGCACGAGATCCGGATGGTGCTCCGCCGCCAGTTCGACCGCGGCGCGGCCGTCGGCGGCCTCGGCGACGATCTCGTAGCGTCCGCTGCGCTCCAGCACGGCGCGCAGCAGCGAGCGCAGCGGTGCCTCGTCGTCGACCAGCAGGGTGCGGGTCCGCGCGAGCGGTTCGGGCAGGCTCGTCATGTCGGGCTCCGCCGGAGGCCGCCGCGGGTCATGGTCGCGGTCGACGCGGTCTCGTCGCCGACGAGTGACGTCACGATGTTGCGGGACGCGTCGAGGCCCCGTTCGAGCGCGCGCATGCCCGCTTCCTGCTCACCCAGCTCGAACGCCAGCTTCGCCGTCGCCAGCTGCTGCACCACCTCGTCGTGGATCATCAACGCCTCGGTGCGACGCGTGGCGAGGTCCTCGAAGACGGCAGCGCCGCGGACCAGGGCCGGGAACCGGCCACGCAGCAGCCAGTACCGGATGGCGATGACGGCGGTGGCCCCGTCCGCGAGCAGCAGCGGCACCGGGTAGACGTGGCCGCCGGCCGACATGTGTCCGGGCGAGGAGACCAGTTGCACGAGATGGCCGAGGTGACCGGCCGAGCAGGTCAGGAAGATCAGCCCCGTGGCCACCGCCAGCGGGTTGGACCGCCAGCTGCGGGTGCGGTGGACGCCCAGCAGGATGTGCGCCGCGATCGACAGATAGGCGACGGAGACGATGCCGTTGGCCAGGACGGCCAGATGCCAGCGTTCCACGACAGCCTCCGAACGGTGGATCGGCGCGGTGCTCAGTAGGGTGTTCGGTCGCCGGGCCGCCGGGGACTCCCGTCGGCGACCCGAGGAGGAGCGATAGCCATGCAGCCGGTCCCTGCCGCCATGCCACCCGAGCGGCTGCTGCTCGGTCCCGGCCCGAGCCCCGTGCATCCACGGGTGCTCGAGGCGCAGGGGCGGGGCACCGTCGGGCACCTCGATCCCTTCGCCTTCGAGGTAGCCGAGCAGATCGCGGGCATGCTGCGCACGGTCTTCCGCACCCGAAATCCGTTGACCCATGCCGTCTCGGGGACCGGATCGGCCGCGATGGAGACCGCGGTGCTCAACCTGGTCGAGCCGGGTGACACCGTCGTCGTCGGGGTCAACGGGGTGTTCGGGGGACGGATCGCCGACATGGCCGGCCGCGCGGGCGCCGACGTGGTCGTGCTGGAGGAACGCTGGGGGCGGGCCATCCCGCCCGAGCGCGTGGAGTCCGCGGTGCGCGCGCACCCGGAGGCCAAGCTCGTGGCGCTGGTGCACGGGGAGAGCTCGACCGGGGTGCAACAGCCGCTCGAGGAGGTGGGCGCGCTGCTGCGCGACACCGACACGTTGTTCGCGGTGGACGTCGTCGCCAGCCTCGGCGGGGTGCCGGTGGAGGTCGACGCCTGGGGGATCGACGCCGCGTACGGCTGCACCCAGGCGTGCCTGTCGGTCCCGCCCGGACTGGGGCCGATCACGTTCTCGCCCAAGGCCGAGGCGGCGATGGCGGCACGGCGGACCACCGTCCGGTCCTGGTACCTCGATCTGGCCGGGGTGCGCCGCTGGTGGGGATCCGAGCGCGCCCACCACCACGCGGTCCCGGTCAACGCGCTGCTGGGTCTGCACGAGGGCCTGCGCCTGGTCCTGGAGGAGGGTCTGGAGACCCGCTGGGCCCGGCACGCCGAGGTGGGACGACTGTTCCAGGAGCACGTGCAGGACCGTGACGCCGTGCTGCTCGCCGACGCAGCCCACCGGCTGCCGCACCTGACGGCGCTGGCGTGGCCGGAGACGATCGACGCGACCAAGCTGCGCCACCGCCTGCTGGAGGCCCACGGCATCGAGGTCGGCGACGGGCTCGGCGAGCACGCGGGCCGCGCCTGGCGTGTGGGGTTCATGGGCGAAGGGGCCCGCCACGACCTGGTGGACCGGCTGCTCGACGCCGTCGACGAACTGCTCGAAGGATGAGCCAGCCCGCACCGCCCCAGCACCTGACCTGGAAGTGGCGGCTGATCGCCGCCGTCATCATCGGCGTCGTGAACGCCTGCCGGTGGCGGGTCCGGGTGCAGGACCTGCACCACGTGCCTCGCGCGGGCGGTGCGGTCCTGGCCTTCAACCACCACAGCTACCTCGATTTCATCATGGTCGCGTGGGGGCCGGTGCGGCGCCTGCGCCGGCCGATCCGGTTCCTCGCCAAACGTGAGATCTGGGCCAGTCGCTGGCTGGGCTGGCTCGTGCGCGCCGCCGAGGCCGTCCCGGTCGACCGCGGTTCGACGTCGGCCCGTGCCGGTGCCTTCGACGCCGCCGCCGCCGCACTGCGCAACGGCGACCTGGTCGCGGTCGCCCCGGAGCAGACCATCTCCCCGTCGTTCGACCTGCTGCCGTTCCGGACCGGCGCGGTCCGGATGGCGCAGGGCTCCGGTGCGCCGATCGTCCCGGCGATCGGCTGGGGTTCGCAGCGGATCGCGACGAAGGGCCGCAGGCCGCGGCTCGCCCCCGGCACGCCCGTCGTGGTGCGCTTCGGTGAGCCGCTCCACGTGGCCCCGGACGAGGATCCCGTCGCCGCGACCGAGCGGCTGCGGGTGGCGATGGCCGACCTGCTCGACCGCGTGCAGCGCGAGTACGAGCACGGTACGCCCGCGAGCGCGTGGTGGGTGCCCGCCCGGCTCGGCGGCTCGGCACCACCGCACGACGAGGTGCTGCGCGTGCACGAGCAGCGGACGCGACGCTGGAACGGCGACCAGCCACCGTCGCCCACCTGAGCGCCGGGCTCAGCCCAGGGCGGCGATGGCGTCGGCCTGGGTGACCGTGCGCCGGGCCTCCTCGACGTGCAGGTGCTCGATCATGCGGCCGCGCACCGTGACGACACCGCCGCGGCCGGCCGCCTGGGCGGCCTCCCACGCCTCGATCACCTCGCGGGCGTCGGCGACCTCCGACGCCGAAGGCGCGAAGACGCGATTGCACGTCTCCAGCTGCTTCGGGTGGATCAGCGTCTTGCCGTCGAAGCCGAGCTCGCGGCCCTGCCGGCACTCCGCCTCGAAGCCCTCGGCGTCGTCCAGGTCGTTGAACACCCCGTCGACGATCACCTTGCCGGCGTCACGGACGGCCAACAGCGCCCACGCGAGCGCCGGCAGCAGCGGTCCGCGACCGGCGACACGCCCCGCCCGCAGTTCCTGCACGAGGTCGTTGGTGCCCATCACGAAGCCGGTCAGCCGCTCCGAGGCCGACACGATCTCCGTGGCGCGCACGATCGCGGACGGCGTCTCCAGCATCGCCCACAGGCGGGTGTGGTCGGGTGCCCCGGCCGCGTCCAGGGCGGCCTCGATACCGCGCACGTCCTGCGCCGAGCCGACCTTGGGGACCAGGACCGCGTCCGGACCCGCCGGCGCGACGGCCTGCAGGTCGGACGCGAACCAGGCGGTGTCCAGGCCGTTCACCCGTGCGACCAGCTCGCGGTGGCCGTAGTCCCCGCTGGCGAGCGCCGCGGCGACCCGGTCGCGGGCGGCGGGTTTGTCGTCGGGGGCGACGGCGTCCTCGAGGTCGAGGATCAGCGCGTCCGCCGCCAGTCCCTTGGCCTTCTCCAGGGCGCGTTCGTTCGCGCCCGGCATGTACAGCACGCTACGGCGGGGGCGGTAGACGTCGCTCACAGCCCGTACACCTCCGCGAGCTCCGGGTCCCGTTCGGCGAGGCCGCGGGCCAGGTCGAGCACGACCTGGCACTGCTTGTAGGTCGCGTCGTCCTGCATCTTGCCGTCGAGCATCACCGCACCCGTGCCGTCACCCATGGCCTCGACGACCCGCTTCGCCCAGGCGACCTCGTCCGGCTCGGGGGAGAAGACCTTCTTCGCGATGTCGATCTGCACCGGGTGCAGGCTCCACGCCCCCACGCAGCCGAGCAGGTAGGCGTTGCGGAACTGGTCCTCGCAGGCGACCGTGTCCTTGATGTCCCCGAAGGGACCGTAGTAGGGCAGGATCCCGGCGAGGCCGCAGGCATCCACCATCCGTGCCACCGTGTAGTGCCACAGGTCCTGCTGGTAGGTCGCACGGGGTGCCTCGACGTCGTCGCCGGCCGGGTCCTCGCGCACCAGGTAGCCGGGGTGGCCGCCGCCGACCCGGGTGGTCTTCATCCGTCGGTCGGCCGCGAGGTCGGCCGGTCCCAGCGACAGGCCCTGCATGCGCGGCGAGGCGAGGCAGATCTCCTCGACGTTGGCGACCCCGCGGGCGGTCTCGAGGATGGCGTGGAGCAGGATCGGGCGCTGGAGGCCGACGCGCGCCTCGAGCTGGGCGAGCAGCCGGTCGGCGTAGTGGACGTCCTCGGCGCCCTCGACCTTCGGCAGCATGATCACGTCGAGCACGTCGCCGATCTCCGTGACCAGCGTGGTGAGGTCGTCGAGGACCCACGGCGAGTCCAGCGCGTTGACGCGCGTCCACAGCTGCGTGCCGGACGCGGCCCAGGCCCGGCCGACCTCGACGAGCCCCGCGCGGGCGGCCTCCTTGCGGTCCGCGGCCACGGCGTCCTCGAGGTTGCCGAGCAGCACGTCCACCCGCGGTGCCAGGTCGGGGACCTTGGCGACCATCTTCTCGTTCGACGGATCGAAGAAGTGGATCATCCGTGAGGGCCGGAACGGGATCTCCCGCAGCGGCTCGGGCGCCCCGATCGCGAGCGGTTGGAAGAAGTCCTTCGGACTGCGCATGGCGCCTCCTCGAGTCAGCCGCGACGAACCGACGCCGGCCGTGCCGCCGGACGTGACGCCGTGTCGTGCACGGACGCTAGGTCTGCCGCTGGGCCGCACCGAAATCGCCGGGGCGTCCGTTCGGGCGGCCGACGGTTTGGAGGCGGAGCCGTCGTCGGACCACGATGCCACCCCGTCGCGCCGTCAACGGACCAGGAGAGGGCCGCATGCCGACCGAGGACTTCGGACGTTTCTTCGACGACTTCGAGGTCGGTGACGTCTACAAGCACTGGCCGGGCAAGACGATCACGCAGGCCGAGGACATCCTCTTCTGCTCGATCACGATGAACCAGCATCCGCTGCACAGCGACGACAACTACGCCGCGGCCGCGACCACCCACGGCAAGGCGATGGTGGTCGGCAACCTCGTGTACTCGATCGTGCTCGGCCAGTCGGTGCCGGACGTGTCCGGGCGTGCGATCGCCAACCTGGAGATCGAGTCGCTCAAGCACGCCAATCCGACCTTCCACGGCGACACGATCTACTCGGAGACGGAGGTCCTGGAGAAGCGTGCGTCGCAGTCGAAGCCCGACCGCGGCATCGTGAAGGTCCGGACGATCGGCTACAAGCAGGACGGCACGGTGGTGTGCGAGTTCACCCGCAAGGTGCTGATACCCAAGCGCGGTCACGGCTTCGACGGCCAGCCCGGCCGCCCCGAGCCGCGCGAGGGCTGATCGAGCGGGTCGGCCTCACCGGCCCCGGGACGGCGAGCACATGGGACACGGGCCGGCCGGACGTCACGTCGGGATCGTCGGTGCGGGGATTCTCGGGCTCGCGTTCGCCCGTGAGCTGCAACGACGCCACCCCGGCGTCCGGGTCACGGTGCTGGAGAAGGAAGCCGACGTCGGCCGTCACCAGACCGGCCACAACAGCGGCGTGGTGCACGCCGGCATCTACTACGAGCCCGGTTCGCTGAAGGCACGCCTGTGCCGGCGCGGCATGATGCTGCTGAAGGCGTACTGCGAACGGCACGGCCTGGCGTACGACGAGTGCGGGAAGCTGATCGTGGCCGCCAGCGCCGACGAACGCCCGGCGTTGGAGCAACTGCTCGCTCGCGGCCGGGCCAACGGCGTCCCCGGTCTCGTGCTGGTTCCGGGCGAACGCATCCCGGAGTTCGAGCCGCACGCCGTCGGCGTGGCCGCCATCCATTCACCACGGACGGCCGTCGTCGACTTCGCCGAGGTGGCCCGCTCGCTCGTGCGCGGCGTCGTGGAGCGGGGCGGGGCGCTGTGCACCAGCTGCGAGGTGCGTGCGATCGACCAGCGCGCCGACCAGGTCCGGGTCGGCACCAGCCTCGGCGGGTTCGCCTTCGACCACCTCGTCGTGTGCGCGGGACTGGCCGCCGACCGCATTGCCCGTCTCGCCGGTGACGGCGAGGATCCCCGGATCGTGCCCTTCCGCGGCGAGTACTACCGCCTGCGCCCGCCGGCGAGACCGCTCGTCCGCGGCCTGGTGTACCCCGTGCCCGACCCGGCCTTCCCCTTCCTGGGCGTGCACCTGACCAGGCGGGTGGACGGCGAGGTCCTCGTCGGCCCGAACGCCGTCCTCGCGTTCGCCCGTGAGGGCTACCGCTGGCGCGACGCCCGGCCCGCCGACCTCCTGGACACGTTGCGGTGGCCCGGCTTCCAGCGGCTGGCCGCCCGCTACTGGCAGCCGGGCGCCCAGGAGATCCGCCGCAGCCTCAGTCGCCGGCGGTTCGTCGCCGACGCCCGCCGCTACGTCCCCGCACTGACGGAGGAAGACGTGGTGCGCGCCGAGGCCGGGGTGCGGGCCCAGGCGGTCGCCCGCGACGGCCGGCTGGTCGACGACTTCCGCTTCTCCTCGGTCGGGCGGGTCCACAGCGTGCGCAACGCCCCGTCGCCCGCGGCCACGTCGTCGCTGGCGATCGCGGAACTGATCGCCGGCGCGGTCGAAGAGCGGCTCGGCTGGTCCGCGGTCTGACCGCTCGCGCGTCCTCACGCCTCGGCGCGGCCGACCCCTGCGCGGCCCGACCCGGGCACGGCCCGCCCCTCGGCGCGAGCGACCGCGGGCCGACGCCGTCGTGGCCGCCGGGACCCGCCTACGAGTACCGTGCCGCCATGACGATGCCTGCTCCCGCCACCGCTGCCGACCCGACCGGCACCGGGCCGATGGTCCTGGCCCGCGGCCTGGTCAAGCGGTTCGGCGACTTCACCGCCGTCGCCGGTATCGACGTCGAGGTGGCCCCGGGGGAGGCGTTCGGGTTCCTCGGCCCCAACGGCGCCGGCAAGTCCTCGACGATGCGCATGATCGGCGCGGTCTCGCCGGTCACGGAGGGCACCTTGCGCGTCCTCGGACGCGATCCGGCCACCGACGGTCCGGAGATCCGCGCCCGCCTCGGCGTCGTGCCCCAGGAGGACGCGCTGGACCTCGAGCTCACCCTCGAGGAGAACCTGCTGATCTACGGGCGGTACTTCGACCTGCCCCGGCGGGTGCTGCGCGAGCGCATCGGCGAACTGCTGGACTTCGTCCAGCTCACCGACCGCCGCGCGGCCAAGGTCGACTCGCTCTCCGGCGGCATGAAGCGCCGGCTGGTGATCGCCCGCTCGCTCATCAACGACCCGGAACTGGTCCTGCTCGACGAGCCGACGACCGGCCTGGACCCGCAGGCGCGCCACGTGCTGTGGGACCGGCTGTACCGGCTCAAGCAGCGCGGCGTCACGCTCATCCTCACCACGCACTACATGGACGAGGCCGAGCAGCTCTGCGACCGGCTGGTGGTCATGGACGGCGGCCGCATCGTGGCCGAGGGCTCGCCGCGCGAGCTGATCCAGACGCACACCTCACGGGAGGTCGTGGAGCTGCGCTTCCCGGTCGGGGCACAGGAGGCCGCGCTGGAACGACTCGACGGGCTCGGCGACCGGCTCGAGGCGCTGCCCGACCGCGTGCTGCTGTCCACCGACGACGCCGACGCCACGCTCGCCGAGGTGTTCGGGCGTGGCCTGACGCCGGCGGCCACCGTCACCCGGCGCAGCACGCTCGAGGACGTGTTCCTGCACCTCACCGGCCGCCGGCTGGTCGACTGATGGCGCGGCCGGTCACCCTGCGGGTCGTCGAGGGACACGCCCGCCACTACAAGCACACCTGGCGCGGCACGTCGTTCTCGACGCTCGTCACGCCGGTGCTGTTCCTCAGTGCCATGGGGCTGGGGCTCGGCAGCCTCGTCGACGCCGGCCGGTCGGACGCGCTGGGCGGGCTGGACTACCTGACCTGGTTGGCGCCGGGGCTGTTGGCCGGTGCGGCCATGCAGAACGGTGCCGGCGACGGGTCCTTCCCGGTCATCGCCGGCATCAAGTGGCTGAAGACCTACGACGCGGCGCTGAACACGCCGGTCCGTCCGGCCGACCTCGCGCTCGGCAACCTGGTGTGGGCGACGCTGCGGGCCACGGCGGCGGCGGTCGTCTACGTGCTGGTCGCCACCGCGTTCGGCGCGATGCACCTCGGGCGCGGGCTGCTGGCCGTCGTCCCGGCCGTGCTCACCGCCGCCGGGTTCTGCGCCGTCATCAGCGCCGTCACGGCGCAGCTCCGGACCGAGCAGGGGCTGTCGGCCATCCAGCGCTTCCTCGTGGTGCCGCTGTTCCTGTTCGCCGGCACGTTCTTCCCCGTGTCGCAGCTGCCCGATCACATCGAATGGGTCGCGTGGCTGGTGCCGCTGTGGCACGGCGTGGAGCTCGCCCGGGCGCTCGCGCTGGGCACCACCCCCGCCGCGCCCTGGCTCCTCCACGCCGGCGTCGTCGTCGGGTTCCTCGCGGTCGGGGTCGTCGCCAGCGTCGTCAGCTTCGGTCGCCGGCTGCACCGATGAGCACGCCGACCGCCCCCATGCGCGAGCCGGCACCGGCGACCCCGGGCCGGTCGCGGACGCTGCCGCTGCGCACGACGCCGCCGATCCTGCTCGGCCGCGGGGCCCGCCTGGTCGAACGCAACGTGCTGGCCTACCGCCAGGCGTGGCTCGTGTTCGTCAGTGGCCTGGTCGAACCGGTCTTCTACCTGTTCGCGGTCGGCGTCGGCATCGGCGGCCTCGTCGGTGACGTGCCCGGCCCCGACGGGCAGCCGGTGCCCTACGGGGTGTTCGTCGCCCCCGCGCTGCTGGCGTCGTCGGCGATGAACGGCGCCGTGCTCGAGTCCACGTTCAACGTCTTCGGCAAACTGAAGTGGGGCAAGCTCTACGACGCCGTGCTGGTCACCCCCATGGAGCCGCGCGACATCGCGGTGGGCGAACTGACCTGGGCGCTGCTGCGCGGCGGCGTCTACGCCTGCGGCTTCCTGGTCGTGGCCTGGCTCAGCGGGCTGGTCGTCTCGCCGTGGGCGGTCCTGGCGCTGCCCGCCGCCGTGCTGATCGGCTTCGGGTTCGGCGGCATCGGCCTGCTCGTGACCACGTATCTGAAGTCGTGGCAGGACTTCGACCTGATCACGATGGCGCTGCTGCCGCTGTTCCTGTTCTCCGCCACCTTCTACCCGATCGACGTCTACCCACCGGCGCTGCAGCCGATCGTGCTGCTCTCGCCGCTCACCCACGGCGTCGAACTGGTGCGCAGCCTTATGCTGGGTGACCTCCGGCTCGCGCTGCTGGGCCATGCCGCCGTCTTCGTCGTCCTCGGACTGGTCGGCCTGAGGATCGCGACCCGCCGCTTCGCCGCACTCCTGCTCAAATGACGCCCGGCCCCGATGCTGGAGCAGCACCATGAGCGACGTCGAGGTGACCGCCGCCGTCGGCGTGCGGCACCGCACCCGCGAGGTACGCGAGCGCGAGGAACGCGAGTGGCTCTCGGCGATCGCGACCCGCTCCGCCGACACGCGCGGCCGCGACCACCACGAGCCCGAGGACGCCCACCGCACCGCCTTCGAACGCGACCGTGACCGCATCCTGCACAGCAAGGCGTTCCGGCGGCTCAAGCACAAGACCCAGGTGTTCCTCAACCCCGACGGCGACCACTACGTCACCCGGCTCACGCACACGCTGGCCGTCGCCCAGGTCGGACGCTCCATCGCGTCCGCCCTCGCGCTCAACGAGGCCCTGACCGAAGCCATCTGCCTCGGACACGACATCGGGCACGCGCCCTTCGGCCACACGGGCGAGACGGCGCTGACCCCCTACGTGGATGGGGAGTGGCAGCACGCCATCCACGGCGTGCGGGTGGTGGAGAAGCTCGAACCGCTCAACCTCACCCTCGAGGTCCGCGACGGCATCAGCCAGTCGTCGTGGAAGAACGACCCGCCACCGTTCACCCCCGAAGGCTGGATCTGCCGCTACGCCGACCGCATCGCCTACCTCGCGCACGACGCCGAGGACGCCATCCGGGCCGGCGTCATGCACGCCGACGACGTGCCCTCCCGCTTCCGTGCGGTGTTCGGTGCGCCCGGCCGGGACTGGATCGACACCATGATCGGCATGGTCGTCGCCGCCTCCGTCGACGCCGGCCGCGTCACCATGGAGCCCGACCACCTGCGGACCATGAACGACCTGCGCAGCTGGATGTTCGACCACGTCTACCTGCGCCCGGAGGCGCGTCGACACTCCGAACGTGCCGTCCGGGTCATCCGCGACCTCGTCGAATGGTTCGCCGCACGACCCGGCGAGATCCCCGCCGCCTACCGCCTGCCCGGCTCCACGGACCTGCAGGCGGCCGTCGACTACGTCGCGGGCATGAGCGACAAGTACGCCATGCGCCTGCACGACCACCACTTCCGCCCCGCCGGGCTCTATTGAGATTGCCGCCGGTTCCTCTGATCTGCCGTCGCCGGTTCCTCGATGACCTTGGCGCGGGCCGACCGCCCGGTGCGGTCGAACCGTCACCGGCGACCTTCGCCTCGCCGGTCCCGGTCAGCGGCAGCTCGCGCCCCGCCTGGCCGAACCGTCACCGACGGCGGGCGGTGATCATCGCGGCGCCACCGCCGGCCAGCACGGCCATCGCCACCGCCAGCGTGACGATCACGCTCGTCGGCGGACCGGCGGCCGCTGCGGGCGTGGTCCCGGCCGACGCGTCCACGTTGACCAGGACCGCCGGCAGCACGCCGTCCACTTCGTGCGGGATCTCGCCGACCCAGGCCAACTGCTCGCCGGCCGCGCAGTCCTGGACGACGGGCAGGTAGCGCTGCTGACCGTCCAGGTCGGCGTCCGCCGTCACCTCGAGGTCGAGGAAGATGGTCTCCAGCGTTCCCTCGGGGTCGTCCGACACCCAGGTCGCGCTGCCGACGGTGCCGTCGGTGTCGAGGTCCGTGGTCAGCGTCCAGCCCGCCGCCGGAGAGGGCACGATCGTGAGGCCGTCGGGACGGGAGACCGTGACGGCCGTGGTGGGCAGCGTCTCCTCGTCGTTCGCCGGGATCGTTCCGTCCGGGCCGCAACCGTGCACCACCACGAGCTGGCTGTCGCTGGCCACGCCAGGCGCCAGGTCGCCGGGCATCAGGCCGGCGTGGGCGACGGCCGGACCGGCGGTGCTCAGCAGCAGGGCGGCGGCGAGCACGGGGAGCAGCAACAGGCGACGCACAGCAGCATCCTTCGGCGAACAGCGTGAGGTCGAAGACGATGCCGTGGCGAGCTCCCGCGGACGCGGGTCGCGCGTCCCCACTTCGCCGGGTCCTCCGGCCCGTATCTCAGATCCGGAAGCACGCGGCCGCGCGGGTACCGTGCGCGCCGTGAACGAGCCCCGCGTCCGTGATGCGACCGCCGCCGACCTGCCGGCGGTCGCGGCGATCTACACCCATTACGTGCTGAACACCACCATCACGTTCAACACGCAGGTGCGGACGCCGAGGCAGTGGATCGAGCGCTTCGAACACGACATCCAGGCCGGGCCCTACCACCTGCTGGTGGCCGAGGTCGCCGGCGTGGTGTCCGGCTATGTGGAGACGCAGCGGTTCCGGCCGAAACCCGCCTACGACCGCTCGCTGGAGCTCTCGATCTACGTCGCGCCCGACACCCAGAGCCGGGGGACCGGGGGCGCACTGCTGGCGGCGCTGTTCGACCGGCTCGCCGACAGCGAGTTCCACCGCCTGTACTCCATCATCGCGCTGCCCAACGAGGCGTCCGTCCGGTTCCACGAGAAGTGGGGCTTCGAGCACCGTGGCACCCTGACGGAAGCCGGACACAAGTTCGGGCGTTACCTCGACGTCGCCTTCTACGAAAGAGCCCTGTGAGCCCGGCCGACGACGCCACGCACGACCACCCGCCGCTCGACCCGACCGAGGTGTTCGAGCGGGCCGGCGGCATGGACGCGTTCGAGCAGCTCGTCGACGCGTTCTACGCCCGCGTGGAGCACGACGAGCTGTTGCGGCCCATGTACCCGGAGGACCTCGAACCCGGCAAGCGCCACCTCGCGCAGTTCCTTGCCCAGTACTGGGGCGCTGGCGACGTGTACTCCTCACATCGCGGCCACCCGCGCCTGCGCATGCGTCACGCGCCGTTCGACGTCACCCCCGAGGCGGCGCTGCGCTGGGCCGACCACATGAGCGCCGCCATCCGTGACCAGCAGTTCCACAGCGACGTCGAGGCACTCCTGCTGGCCTACGTGCAGCGCGCCACGCCGACGCTGATCAACCGGCTCCCCGACGACGTGGTACGCCTGCCGTCCGATTGACGGGCCCGCGCACCACGTGCCTCGGCCAGGCGCGACTCAGGCGCCGGTCGACGGGGCCGGCGCCGTCATGCGTCGCAGCGTCACGTCGCCGGTGGTCGACCGGACGCGCAGGACCAGGTCGGGGGCACCCGGAACACCCTCCGGGGCGGCGTCGAGTTCCGAACGGACCTTCCCGATCGTGCTGCTGAGGTCGAGGTGCAGCCCACGGCCCGGCGGCACGCCGATGTCGACGTTGCCGGTGGTGGCGGTGACCGCCAGCTGACCGTGGTCGGCACAGGCGATCCGCACGTCGCCGGCGGCGGCGGTGATCTTGACGTGCCCACCGACCCTGCCCAGGTCGATCGCGCCCGAGGCGGTGCGGATCTTCACGCCTCCCTCGACGGACACGACGTCCAGCGCGCCGGCCCCCGTGTCGACGTCCAGCGCGCCTCCCACCCGGCCCAGCCGGACGCGTCCGCTGGCGACCCGGACGGCGACGGAGCCGGTCACGTCGCCCAGCGTGACGTCCCCGGAGCCCGTCACCACGTCCACGTTGGCGAGGTCGAGTTGGGCCTGCACCCCAGCGGCGCCCGTGCGGGCCTGCAGTTCGCTGTCCGGCGGGCAGTGGATGGTGACGGCGACGCTGCCGCGGCCGGTCAGCGACCAGACGCCGCTCAGCAGGTTGCGTCCGGGCAGGTGGACGACCAGACGTCGTCGGCCCCGCCCGGACTCCTCCAGACGCACCTCGGCGCGTCGCAGCAGTTCGTCCCCGGCCTCCCCGTGCGGGGTGAGCTCAACGCGCGCGTGGCCGGGTTCGGCAGGCAGGATGCGGACCTGCCCGGCGGTCAGTCGGCAGTCCACCCGCAGCTGACCGGTGATCTCGAAGTTCTGTTCCATGGTGCTCGCTCCTGCTCCTAGCTGCGGGCCCACCCCGTGAGGCGGCTGCCGACGACCGGCGTCGTCGGTGGGCGGTGGACCATGGCGGACAGCCCGCGCACGATCCAGGTGTTGACGGACACGCCGTCACGGTCGGCCGCCTGGGTGACGGCGTCCTTCAGCGACTCCGGCAGACGCAGGGTCAGCCGTGCGTCGCCACCGCTCGGCGGCGGCGGTGGCGCGGCCACCGGTTCGTCGGGAACGGCGACCAGCGTCGCGTCGCGGCCGTCGACGCGGACCTCGATGCGCATGCCGTCGAGTTGCCCGGTGAGCTCCGCGGCCAGGCTGCCGAGCAGGTCGAGCAGAGCGACGCGCATCCCGTCGTCCAGGGCGTCGGCCATCGCGTCCGCGGCCCGTCCGGCCTCGGGAGACAGTCCGGCGAGGGCGCGCAGGCGCTCGCGGACGGTCTCGATCGTGGTGGTGAGCACCGGCTCCTCCTCCGTTCCGGTGGCGGTCGGTGGCGGCACGGCCGGCGCGCTGGCGCGCGGAACGAGGTTCGCCGTCAGCAGCACCTCGTCCCTCCCGGCGCGTGTCCGTCACCGTGCTGTCGAGTTCGACAGCGTTATGACATCACTATGACATCACGCGACTTCACGGTCAAGGGATCACGTCGAGGCTCGGTCAAGGCGTCGACGTCGATCGAGCCGCCGCCACGGGGGAGGTCGGTGTGCGCCGCGGACGGGCGGCACGGTTTCCCTCGTTGCGTGCATGGGCGGGTGCGGCGGGCCGTACGCTGGCGACCTTCCGCTGCACGTCCCGTCCCTCCCGCTCGAATTCCGGAGTTGTCCCTCGTGAGGATCCTCGTTGCCGACCCGCTGGCCGAGGCCGGCGTCGCCGCGCTCGCCGAGCAGCACGACGTCGACGTCAAGACCGGGCTGTCCAAGGACGAACTGCTCGAGATCGTCGGCGCCTACGACGCCGTCGTCGTTCGTTCCCAGACCACCATCGACGCCGACGTCTTCGCCGCGGCGACGAACCTGAAGGTCGTCGCGCGCGCCGGGGTCGGACTGGACAACGTCGACGTCGAGGCCGCCACCAGGCACGGCGTGATCGTCTGCAACGCGCCGCAGTCCAACATCGTGTCGGCCGCCGAGCACACCGTCGCGCTGCTGCTGTCGCTGGCCCGCAACATCCCCCAGGCCCACGCCGCGCTGGTGGAGGGCAAGTGGGAACGCTCGAAGTGGTCGGGCACGGAACTGCACGACAAGACCCTGGGGGTCCTCGGGCTGGGCCGGATCGGCACGCTCGTGGCCCAGCGTTGCCACGCCTTCGGCATGCGCCTGGTCGCCTACGACCCCTTCGTCGCGCCCGAGCGCGCCGCCCGCCTGGGCGTCGAGTTGGTCGAGACGGTCGACGAGGTGCTGCGACGGGCCGACTTCATCACCGTCCACCTGCCCAAGACCCCGGAGACGGTCGGTCTGCTGGACGCCGAACGGCTGAAGCTGATGAAGCCGACCGCCCGGCTGCTCAACGTCGCCCGGGGCGGGATCGTGGACGAGCAGGCGCTAGCCGACGCGCTGCGCGACGGCGTCATCGCCGGCGCCGCGATCGACGTTTTCGCGTCCGAGCCGACCACGGCTTCGCCGCTGTTCGGGCTGGCGAACGCGGTCGTGACCCCGCACCTCGGCGCGTCCACCGAGGAGGCGCAGGACAAGGCCGGCACCCAGGTGGCCGACTACGTCAACCTGGCGCTGGCCGGTGAGTTCGTGCCCTCGGCCGTCAACGTCCAGGGCGGTCCGGTCGACGAGGACGTCAAGCCGTTCCTGCCACTGGGCGAGAAGCTGGGTCGCCTGCTGACCGCGCTCACGGACAACGGCCTGGCCGGTGACGTCACGGTGGAGTATTGCGGCCAGCTCGCCGACCACGATGCCCGCGTCGTCGGACTCAGCGTGCTGAAGGGCATGCTCTCGGCCGTCGCCAGCGAGCCCGTCACCTACGTCAACGCGCCGCTGCTGGCGGACGAGCGGGGCCTGCGCGTGCGTGAGATCTCCGATCCGCACTCCGAGGACTACGTCTCGCTGCTGCGGGTGTCCGGGGCGACCCGCGACGGCTCCGCCATCCGGGTGGCGGGCACACTGCTGCATCCCGGCGCGCGCGAACGTCTCGTCGAGGTCTGGAACACGCCGGTCGACGTCGAGCCGGCCGCGCACATGGCGTTCTTCCGCTACGAGGACCGGCCCGGCGTCGTCGGCACCGTGGGGACCGGCTTCGGCGAGGCCGGCGTCAACATCGCCGCCGCCCAGGTGGGTCGCGCGGAGGCCGGTGGCGAGGCCATCATGGCCCTGTCGCTCGACGACGCCGTGCCGCGCGACGTGCTCGAACACATCACGACACAGATCGGCGCCAGCGAGGGTCGGGGGATCTCCCTCTAGCCCGAGGTGCCGGCGGGACGCCACGAGGTGACCATGCCGCCCGACCGCCGCCGATGGATCCACCGGCTCCTGCCCTGGCCACGGCGGCGGTTCGTGCTCGCGCTCGACCTCTCGCGGCCCGTCACCGACGGCGCGCCCGGCAGCCCCGTCGCCCGCATGGCCGGCGCCCGCGGGCCGTCGTTGCGGGAGGTCGTCGCCGCGCTCGAGGAGGCCGCCCGCGACCGGCGCGTCGGCGCGCTGGTCGCCCGGGTCGACGCCCCCGCCGACAGCTGGGCACACGCACAGGAACTGGCCGGCGCCGTCCGGGCGTTCCGCGCCAGCGGCAAGCCGACGTTCGCGCACGCCCAGACCTTCAGCGAGGCCGGGGACGCCGTGCTGGCGTACCTCGTCGCCTCCGCCTTCGAGGAGGTCCACCTCCAGCCGACCGGCGAGGTCGGCGTCGTGGGGGTCGGCGTCGTGCAGCCCTTCGTCGCCGATCTGCTCGACAAGCTCGGCGTCGTCCCCCAGCTCGACCATCGCCACGAGTTCAAGACCGCCAAGAACCTGCTCACCGAACGGGCCTTCACCGAGGCCCACCGGGAAGCCGCCGACCGCATCGTGGCGAACCTGCAGGAGCAACTGCTCGACGCGGTGGTGGGTGGACGGGGCCTCGCCCGCGACCGGGCGGCCGAGCTTGTCGACCGTGCACCATTGCTGGCCGAGGAGGCGCGCGACCACCACCTCGTCGACCGCCTCGCCTATCGCGACCAGACCATGGCGGCCGCCTTCGCGCGGGTCGGGCCGCAGGCACGGCTGCTGACGCTGCGCCAGTACGTCGCCCTGCTGCGGCGACGTCAGCGCCCCGACCAGCCGACGGTCGCGCTGATCCATGGTCGCGGCGCCATCCAGGTCGGTCGCGGCCGGCCGTCGCCGCTCGGACCGGTCATGGGCGCCGACACGGTCGTGACGGCCTTCCAGCAGGCCGTCCGCGACCAGCGGGTCCGTGCGATCGTCTTCCGCGTGGACAGCGGCGGCGGCTCCGCGGTCGCCAGCGACGCCATCCGGCGGGCCGTCGCCTACGCCCGCGAGGCCGGGACCCCGGTCGTGGTGTCGATGGGCAGCCTCGCCGGGTCCGGTGGCTACTGGATCGCGATGGACGCCGACCGCATCCTGGCCTCGCCCGCGACGCTGACCGGCTCCATCGGCGTGGTGTACGGCAAGCTCGTGGCCCGCGAGCTGCGGCACAAGGTCGGGATCACCACCGACGAGGTGCACCGGGGCGCGAACGCGCTGATGTTCTCCAGCGACCAGCCGTTCACCGACGCGCAGTGGGATCAGGTCGGGCAACTGCTCGACCGGGTCTACGACGACTTCGTCGAGCGGGTGGCGGCCGGGCGCGGGCTGCCACGCGAGCAGGTGCAGCAGATCGCGCGCGGCCGGGTGTGGACCGGTGCCGACGCCCGCCAGCGAGGCCTGGTCGACGAGCTCGGCGGCTACCGCGAGGCCTTCGCCGCCGCACGCCGGTTGGCGGGGCTGCCCGCGGACGCGCGGCTACGGGTCCGCGTGCTGCCGCGACTGCCCGCGTCCCACCGTCTGGGGCTGCGCCCGGGCGCCGCCGCCGGGCTACGGGCCGTGCTCGGCCGCCTCGAGGCGACCGTCGACGACCCCGCGGGGGCGCACGCCCGCATGCCCGATTGGGCCGGGCCCGCGGCACGACCGGGCCGGTGACCGCCGAGCGACGACGGGCGTCGGCGGTCAGACGACCGTGCGGCGACGATGGTGTTCCGGCCGGTCCCAGTCGCCGCTGCGCAGCAGTTGCGCGAGCACCTGCACGGCGTCGTGGACGTCGACGTGGCGCACGTACAGCGGCGCGAAGCCGAAGCGCACGAGGTCGGGCGGCCGGTGGTCCGGGATCACGCCCCGGCCGATCAGGGCCTGCGTCAGCGCGTACGCCTCGCGGTGGCGCAGCGAGACCTGCGCGCCGCGGGCGGCCGGGTCGCGCGGCGAGACCACCTCGACCTCGTCACCGCAGTGGGCATCGACCAGCGCGACGAACGTCTCCGTGAGGCTGCGCGCCTTGGCGTCGAGGTCGGCCGGCGAGACGCCCTCGAAGGCCGCCAGCGCCGTGTCCAACGCCGCGGTCGACAGCACGTGCGGGGTGCCGACCTGGAACCGGCGGGCGTCGGCGGCCGGCTCGTAGTCGAGGGCGAACGCGAACGGACGGGCGTGCCCGAACCAGCCACGCACCGGGGTGTCCGCCGCCTCGTGCCAGCGCCGCGCGACGAAGAGGTAGGCCGGCGCCCCGGGCCCGCCGTTGAGGTACTTGTAGGAGCAGCCGACCGCGAAGTCGGCGTCCCAGGCGTGCAGGTCGACCTCGATGGCGCCCGTCGAGTGCGCCAGGTCCCACACCGTGACCGCGCCGACCTCGTGTGCCGCGGCGGTGAGCGCGGCCGCGTCGCGCCGTGCGCCCGTGCGGTAGTCGACCTGCGTCAACGCCAGCACCGCCACGTCGTGGTCGAGCGCCGCCGGGACCTCGTCGGGGGCGACCACGCGCACCTCGAGGTCGCCGCGGACGTGCGCGAGCCCGCCGGCCACGTACACGTCGGTCGGGAAGTTGCCGTCGTCGGTCAGCAGCACCCGCCGCTCCGGCCGCAGGGCGCGGGCCGCGGCCAGGGCCTTGAACAGGTTCACCGAGGTCGAGTCGCCCACCGCCAGTTCGTCCGTGGCGGCGCCGAGCAGCGGTGCCAGCCGGCTGGCGACCCGGGCCGGCAGGTCGACCCAGGCGGCCTCGTTCCAGGACCGGATCAGCCCGACGCCCCATTCCTGCTCGACGACCGTGCGCAGCCGGTCCGCGACCCCGTGTGGCAGGGCTCCGAGCGAGTTGCCGTCGAGGTAGACGACCCCGTCGGGCAGCGCGAACCGGCCTCGCCGGTCCGCGAGCGGGTCCCGATCGTCGCGCATGGCGCAGGCCGCGCGGTCCATGCATCTCCCTTCTCGCGCATCGCAACCCCGGCAACGTAGTGCGAAGCCGCAGGTGAGCGCGGGTCCGGCGCCGGTCCGCGCGGTGGGCACGGGCCGGGTGCCGGCGGGGGGTCCTTGACAAGACACTGACGTCGGTGTCAACTCGTGCCGATCTGAAATTGACGTCGGTGTCAACTCGCATCCACGTCCAGGTCCCCCTCCCTCCCGTCCACCCGTCCCCTCCACCCTCCCGTTCGCCTCGTGAAGGAGCCTGCGTGCGTCTCGCGTTCGTGTTCCCCGGTCAGGGTTCCTACCGGACCGGCTGCCTCGACCCCTGGGACGGCCACCCCGCCCTCGCCATGGTCGACCAGGTGACCGACGCGATCGGCCGCAGTGTGCGTGACCTCGCGACCGACGAGGGGACCGGCGCCCGCACCGCCGATGCCCAGCCCACCATCATGACCGCGTCGCTCGTCGCCTGGAAGGCGCTCACCGACGCCGGTGTGACGCCCGACGTGGTCGCGGGCCACAGCCTGGGAGAGGCCACCGCCGCCATCGCCGCCGGGGCGTTGCCGGTCGCCGACGGGGCCCGTGTCGTCGCCGCTCGCGGCGAGGCGATGGGCCGCGCCTGCGCCGCCAACCCCGGCGGCATGGCCGCGCTGGTCAAGCTCCAGCCGGATGCCGTGCAGGTCCTGGTCGACGAGGACCCGGATCTGGTGATCGCCAACGACAACGCGCCCGGCCAGGTCGTGCTCGCCGGCACGCCGGAGGCCATCGGCCGCATCCGCGATCGCGCCCGTGAGGCCGGTGGCCGGGCCCTGCCCCTGGACGTCGAGGGGGCGTTCCACTCGCCGGCGATGGCGCCGGCCGTGGACGCCCTGGCCGCGGCGCTCGCCGACGCCGAGGTGCGCACGCCGGCCCTGCCGCTCGTGACCGGGACCACCACGGAGGTCCTGCGCGACGGCACCGCCATCCGCGACGCGCTGGTCGCGGGTGTGCTGGCCCCGGTCCGGTGGCGCGAACTGCAGGGTCGCCTGGCCGAGCTGGGCGTCACCGACCTCGTCGAGGTCGGGCCCGGCGGCGTGCTGGCCGGGCTCGCCAAGCGCACGGTCCCCGACGTGCGCGTGCACACCGTGGCCACCCCCGAGGACGTCGACGCCGTCGCCGCGCAGTTCGCCGGCGCCCGCGCCTGACCGCCCCCTCGAACCACCGCCTCGTACGACCGGAGCCAACGCGATGATCCCCATCCCTGCCATGTCCGTTCTCACCTCGCCGGTGGACGGCCGGGTGCGCACCCTCGTCGCCGCCGACACGGTCGTGCACCGCGGCGACGTCGTCGCCACGGTCGAGGGCGCCTACGGCCCCGCCGAGGTCCGCGCGTCCTGCAACGGTCGCATCGGTGGCGCCCTGGCCGGGACCCGTCAGGCCGTGTCGGCCGGCGAGGGCGTGCTGTGGGTGCGCCGGTGAGCTGGGTCCCCCGGTCCCAGGTGGCGGGCGCCTCGCCCGTCACGATCGCCGGCTTGGGCGCCTACCTGCCGGAGCGGGTCGTCACCAACGACGACCTGGCCGCCAGCGGGCTGGACACGTCCGACGAGTGGATCCGCTCGCGCACCGGCATCGCCCAGCGGCGCTACGCCGCGGCCGACCAGGCCACCTCCGACCTCGCACTGGAGGCCGGCAAGGCGGCCCTGGCCGACGCGGGTATGGGCACCGACGACGTCGCCGCCGTCATCGTCGCGACCACCACGCCCGACCACGCCGTGCCTGGCACGGCGCCGCTGGTGGCGGCGGCCCTGGGCACCGAGGTCGGTGCCTTCGACGTCAACGCCGCCTGCAGCGGGTTCCTGTACGGGCTGCGGGTCGGTTCGGCGATGGCGCTCGTCGAGGACGCCCCGGTGCTGGTGATCGGCGCGGAGACGCTCAGCCGGATCGTCGACCCCACCGACCGGGGCGTGGCGATCCTCTTCGGCGACGGTGCCGGCGCCGCGGTCCTCGTGCCGGACGCCGCCGGCAGCCTCGGCCCCTTCTCCCTCGGCGCCGACGGCCGCGACCCCTCGATGCTGTGGACCGCGACCGGCGGCACCCGTACCCCCGTCAGCGCCGCCGTCCTGGAGGCCCGCAGCCACTACCTGACCATGCGCGGCGGCGACGTCTACCGCAACGCCGTGGCGCGGATGACCGCCGCCGCCAACGACGTGCTGCAGCGCGCCGGCCGGACCATCGACGACGTCGACCTGTTCGTCGGCCACCAGGCCAACATCCGCATCCTCGACGCGGTCGCCCAGCGTGTGGGCGTCGACCGCGACCGCGTGCACCTCACCGTCGACCAGCACGGGAACACCTCCGCCGCGTCCGTGCCGCTCGCTCTGGCCGACGCCCGCCACCGCGGGCGGCTGCACCCCGGCGACACGGTGCTGCTGACCGCCTTCGGGGCCGGTCTGACCTGGGGTGCCTGCCTGCTGACCTGGAACCCGGACCCGACCAGCGACGAGGGCACCGCATGACCCGTATCGCACTCGTGACCGGCGGCAGCGGCGGCATCGGCGCCGCGATCTGCCGCGCGCTGTCGGCCGACGGCCACCACGTGCTCGTCGGCTACGGCGGCAACGCCGAGGCCGCCGAGAAGGTCGCCGCCGACTGCCAGGGG
Source organism: Egicoccus sp. AB-alg2 (assembly GCF_041821065.1). NCBI lineage: Bacteria > Bacillati > Actinomycetota > Nitriliruptoria > Egicoccales > Egicoccaceae > Egicoccus > Egicoccus sp. AB-alg2. Next base: position 468,728 of record NZ_JBGUAX010000004.1, read on the forward strand.
GACGCCGAGGCCGTCCGGATCGACGTGACCGACGAGGCTTCCGTCGCCGCGGCCGTCCAGCGGGCCACGGAACTCGGCACGCTGGCGGTCGTCGTGAACAACGCCGGCGTGGCCGACGACGACCTGCTGCTGCGCCTCGACCCGGCCCGCTTCGACCGGACCGTCGAGGTCAACCTCCGCGGTGCCTACCTCGTCTCGCGTGCCGCCATGCGCCCGATGCTGCGCGCCCGCTTCGGCCGGATCGTCAGCGTCGCGTCCGTGGTCGCCCTGCGCGGCAACGTCGGCCAGACCGCCTACGCGGCCTCCAAGGCCGGGCTGATCGGCTTCAGCAAGTCGCTCGCCCGCGAGGTCGGCCGCAAGGGCGTGACCGTCAACGTCGTCGCCCCGGGCTTCGTGGCCACCGCGATGACCGACGCGCTCGGCGACGAGGCGCGCGAGGCGCTGCTCGCCCAGGCGCCGACCGGGCGCCCCGTGGAAGCCGACGAGGTGGCCGCCACCGTCGCCTTCCTCGCCTCCGAGGCCGCCGGCTCCATCACCGGCGCCGTCGTCCCCGTCGACGGTGGCGCCGGCATCTGACCGCCGCCCCGTCCCAGACCTCCGGCCCGCCGATCGGGCCGGTGCCCTTCCCGACGTCCGGTCGGGAACCCCGACCCTCCAGGAGGGACCACCCATGAGCCAGGACCTGTTCGCCACCTTCCAGACCGTCCTCGTCGACACCTTCGGTGTCCCGGCCGAGGACGTGACCCCCGACGCGACCTTCGAGGCGCTCGGCCTCGACTCGCTCGACGTCGTCGAACTCACCCTCGTGCTCGAGGAGGAGACCGGCGTGAAGCTCGAGGACGAGGAGCTCGAGGACGTCCGCACCGTGCAGGACGCCATCGACAAGATCACGGAGAAGCAGCAGGCCGCGGCCTGACCTCCGCTCGGGGGCGCGCCGCGACCTGCGCCTCCTCGACGGGGGATCGACCACAGGAGAAGGAGTCCGCGATGAACGCACGACGCAACGTCGTGGTCACCGGCATGGGTCTGGTGACCCCGGCCGGCCGTGGGCTGGCGGACGCCTGGAACGGGGTCCTCGCCGGCAAGGCCGCCGCGGTGGTCGACGAGGAGCTGGCCGCGGCCGGCACCCCGGTGACGATCTGCTGCCGCGTCCCGGCCTACGACGCCGACGCCGAGCTCGGCCGGGGCGCCAAGCGTCGCCTCGACCGCTTCACCCACCTCGGCGTCCTGGCGGCGCGCGAGGCCGTCCAGCACGCCGGCCTGGTGGACGTCGACGACGACCCGGAACGGATCGTCGCGACCGATCCGGACCGGGTCGGCATCCTGCTCGGCTCCGGCATCGGTGGTGCCGAGACCTGGGCCGACGAGTACCCGCGCTTCCTCGAGAAGGGCCCCAACCGGGCCAGCCCGATGTTCATCCCGAAGATGCTGTCGAACACGGCGGCCGGGACGATCGCGATCCGCACGGGCGCACGCGGGCCGAACATGACCGTGAACACCGCCTGCGCGGCAGGCGCCTCGGCGATCCACGTCGCCCGCGACCTGATCCGCTCGGGTGTCGCCGACGTCGTGCTCGCCGGCGGCGTCGAGGCCGGCATCACCGCCCTGTCCATCAGCGCGTTCGCGCAGATGGGCGCGCTGTCGCGCAACGGCGACCCGGCGGCCGCGTCGCGTCCGTTCGACGTCGACCGTGACGGCTTCGTGATGGGGGAGGGCGCCGGCGTCCTCGTCCTGGAGTCGGAGGAGCACGCCCGGGGCCGCGGCGCCGCACCGCTGGCGGTCGTGGCCGGTGCCGGGGCGTCCGCGGACGCGTTCCACGCGACCGCGCCACCGGAGGACGGTGGCGGCGCCGTCCTGGCCATCCAGCGCGCCGTCGAGGACGCCGGGATCGACCCCACCTCGATCGCGCACCTCAACGCACACGGCACCTCGACCCCGCTCAACGACGTCGCCGAGGCCCGCGCGCTGCGCAAGGTGTTCGGCGACCACACCGATGACCTGGTGGTGACCTCGACCAAGGGCGTGACGGGCCACCTGCTCGGCGCGGCCGGCGCCGTGGAGGCCATCTTCGCGATCCAGGCCATGCGCGAGGGGCTCGTGCCCCCGACCGCCAACCTGACCACGCAGGACCCCGACATCGCACTCGACGTCGTCGCGGGCGAACCCCGCGCCGTGACGTTCGAGGCGGCGCTGTCCACCTCCATGGGCTTCGGCGGCCAGAACGCCGCCCTGGTCCTCACCCGCGCCTGACCGGCCGTGGCCGGCGGCCGACCTCGGCCCCGGCCCGGCCCCCGAACACCGCGACTGCGAGGTTCTCCGTGACCGACACCCTCCACATCGAGACCCCGGCGCTCGACCCGACCGCCCTGCAGCCGGGCGACGGCGCCCGGGTGCGGCTGTCCCGCCTGCTCGACCGCGACAGCTTCGTCGAGCTGGGATCGCAGCGGCAGCACCGCGCGAACCAGTTCGGGCTGGACAAGCGCCGTCCCGACACCGACGGGGTGGTGGCCGGCACGGGCGCGATCGGCGGCCGGCCCGTCAACGTCTACGCCCAGGACCGGCGGGTGCTCGGCGGCTCGCTCGGTGAGGCCCACGCCGACAAGATCGCGCGGACGATCCAGCAGGCCGGGCGCGGTGGCGTGCCGGTGGTCGGCATCAACGACTCCGGTGGCGCCCGCATCCAGGAGGGCGTGGCCGCCCTCGACGGCTACGGACAGGTCTTCCGCGCCAACGTCGCGGCCTCCGGCCGGGTGCCGCAGATCGCGCTCATCCTCGGCCCCTGCGCCGGCGGCGCGGTGTATTCGCCCGCGCTGATGGACTTCACGGTCATGACCGACGAGGCCTACATGTTCCTCACCGGTCCCCGGGTCGTGAAGGCCGTCACCGGCGAGGACGTCGACGCCCGCTCGCTGGGCGGCCCCGAGGTGCACGGCGAGCGCTCGGGCTGTGCCCACTTCGTCGTCGACGACGACCGGGCAGCGTTCGAACTGACGCGCGATCTGCTGGGCTACCTGCCCGCGTCGTCGTCCGCGCCACTGCCCGAGGTCGCGCCCGAGCCGCCCGCGTCGGTCGACCTGCGGGACATCGTCCCGGTCGACGGTCGCGAGCCCTATGACGTCCGCGACGTCATCAGCGGCGTCGTCGACGGTGGCCGCTTCCTCGAGGTGCAGGAGCACTGGGCCCGCAACCTCGTCGTGGGCTTCGCCCGGATCGACGGCCGCACCGTCGGGATCGTCGCCAACCAGGCCAAGTGGCTGGCCGGCGTCCTCGACCTGACGGCCAGCGAGAAGGGCGCCCGGTTCGTGCGCTTCTGCGACGCGTTCGGGATCCCGCTGGTCGTCATGGTCGACGTGCCGGGCTTCCTCCCCGGCACCGCCCAGGAGAACGGCGGGGTGATCCGCAAGGGCGCGAAGCTGCTGCACGCCTTCGCGTCGGCGACCGTGCCGCGCGTGTCGGTCGTCCTGCGCAAGGCCTTCGGCGGCGCCTACATCGTGATGAACTCGCGCAGCCTCGGTGCCGACGCGGTGCTCGCCTGGCCCGACGCCGAGCTGGCCGTCATGGGCGCCGAAGGCGCGGCGGACATCATCTTCCGCCGGCAGCTCGACGCCGAGCCCGACCGGCGTGACGATCTCGTCGAGCAATACCGCTCGGACGCCATGCACGTCGACCTGGCCGCCCGCCGCGGCAGCGTCGACGAGATCGTCGCCCCCCACGAGACCCGTGACGCGCTGGTCGGGATCCTGCGGTCGCTGAAGGGCGCCCGCCAACCGATGTTCGTCCACGACAACCTGCCGCAATGACCGCACCGCTGCCCGTACCGCAGCCGCCGGAGGCGGCCATGAGCGACGCGCCCCGCACCGTGGCTCCCATGGTTCCCGGGGCGCGCTCGTTGGTGCGGTTGAGCCTGAGACCGGTCCTCAAGCTGTGGCTGCGCCTGCAGGTCGAGGGCGTCGAGCACGTCCCCGACGACGGGCCGGTCCTGGTCGCCTCGACGCACCAGTCGCACGCCGACTCGGTGGCGCTCGGGGTGGCGATCGAGCGGCCCATCCACTTCCTCGGGGACGTGCGCCTGACCCACTGGCCGTTGCTCGGCCCGCTGCTGCCGAAGCTGGGCATGGTGCCGCTGCGCCGCGGCGAGGCCGACGCCGCCGCGATGGACGTCCTGCGGGACCTGCTCGCCGACGGCCGCGCCGTCGCCGTCTACCCGGAGGGCTCGCGCAGCCGCGACGGCAAGGTCCATCGGCTGCGTAGCGGGCTGGCGCGGCTGGCAGCCGAGGCCCAGGCGCCCGTGGTGCCGGCCGCGGTGGCGGGCATCTACGACGTGTGGCCGATCAACGCCCGCCCGCGGCCGCTCGGCGGCAAGGTGACCGTGCGGTTCGGTCCGGCGTTGGCGCCGCCCGAGGACACGCCTCGCTCGCGGCGCCAGTTCAACGACCGGCTCCAACGGATCCTGGCCGAGCTCGGCCGGACCGAGTGCGCCGACGACTTCTCCCCGTTCGGGGGCGGTGACGTGTGAGTGCCACGGACGCGCCGTTCACCCTCGCCGCCGGCTGCGACGTGGTCGACGTGAGCCGCCTCTCCGCCGTCATCGATCGCCGCGACGGCTTCGTCGCCCGCGTGTTCACCGCCCGCGAGGTCGCCGACGCGCGCCGCGGCGGCGCCGTGGCGGGCTCCGACGTCGAGCGCGCGCGGCTCGCGGCGCGCTTCGCGGCCAAGGAGGCCACCCGCAAGGCCCTCGGGAACCTGCGCCTGCCCTTCCACGCCGTCGAGGTCCGCACCGCGCCGTCGGGGGCCCCCGAGCTGTTCGTCCACGGCGAGCGCAGCGGGCTGACCTGCTCGCTGTCGCACGACGGCGGCGTGGCCATGGCCGTCGTCGTCGGCCCCCGCGCGGGCTGAGCCCCATCGGCGCCCGCGGCGGCGCCGCACCGACCACCACCCGTCACGACCCACGACCGCGAGGAAGACACCCATGCTGCTCGACGGCAAGAAGCTGCTCATCACCGGGGTCCTGGACCCACGCTCGATCGCGTTCGCCGTGGCCGACACCGCGCTGTCCCAGGGCGCCGAGGTCGTGCTCACCGGCTTCGGCCGCACCCGCCGGCTCACCGAGCGCTCCGCCGGCAGGCTGTCGGGCGACGTCGAGGTGCTCGAGCTCGACGCCACCAGCGACGAGGACGTCGCCGCCGTCGCGCAGGACCTCCAGAGCCGTTGGGGCCGGCTCGACGGCCTCCTGCACGCGATCGGGTTCGCGCCCGCCAGCTGTCTCGGTGGCGGCTTCCTCGACGCGCCGTGGGAGGACGTCGCGACCGCGCTACGGGTCTCCACCTACTCGTACGCGGCGCTGGGTCGCGGCTTCGCCGACCTGCTGGCGGCCGCGGACGGCGCGTCCGTCGTCGGCCTCGACTTCGACGCACAGGTCGCGTGGCCCGGCTACGACTGGATGGGGGTCGCCAAGGCCGGCCTGGAGTCCGCCAACCGCTACCTCGCCCGCGAGCTCGGCCCACGCGGCGTGCGGGTCAACCTCGTCGCCGCAGGTCCGCTGAACACCATGGCGGCCCGCTCGATCGACGGTTTCGGCGAGTTCGAGACCGTGTGGAAGGAGCGCGCGCCGCTGGGCTGGGACCTGGGCGACCCGAAGCCCGTGGCCCGCACCGTGTGCGCCTTGCTGTCGGACTGGACCCCCGGGATCACGGGCGAGATCGTCCACGTCGACGGCGGAGTCCACGCCATGGGCGCGGGCGTGCCCTCGGCCTGAACGCGTCATTCCTTGGCGGTAGCTGAAGGGCAAGCGCCTTTCGGGCCGAGCGGTCCCCGGTCGCCCGACCAGGGCGTACCGCCGGTCGGGCGGAAAAGGGGTGGATCGTCCCTGACGGCCAGGCCGTCGGGGCCGCTGTGCGTGCCGCGACGTCCGAAACTGCTGCCACCGACCGGACACCAGTGGAGGACGGACTCATGGGCGGACTCGCCATCCTGTTGCTCATCCTGGCGCTGATCGTCGGCGGCATCGGCCTCTTCGTCGAGGCGCTGTGGTGGCTGCTGATCATCGCCGTCGTGCTCGCCGTCGTCGGCTTCATCTCGGGCCGCGGCCGCGGTTCACGCGTCTAGCGCCCCCGACGACACGTCGACGACGCCGCGGCCTCCGGCCGCGGCGTCGTGTCGTGCTGGCTGCCGGTCAGGCCTCCGCGGGCTCGCTCGCCTTGACCGCGAGGACCGGGCAGTCGGCCTGCAGCAGGATGTCCTGGGCGTTGCTGCCGAGCACCAGCTTGCCGACGGGGGAGCGGCGGCGGAGGCCGATGACGATCAGGTCGGCGTCCTCGTCCTTGGCGACCTGCAGCAGGTCCTCGTCGGGGGCGTTGCCGCGGACGTACTCGCGCAGGCGGTAGCGCACCCCCTCGCTGGCCAGCTGCTGTTCGAGGCGCTCGAACTCCTCGCGGTAGGCGACGATCTCCGCCTCGTTCTCCCGGGGGCCGCCGCGGAACGAGTGCACCACCAGCAGTTCGGCGTCCCGCAGCCGGGCCTCCTCGACGGCCCGCTGCAACGCGGCGCGGCCCTCGGGCGACCGTAGGAATCCGACGACGATGCGCATTGCGTGTCTCCTCCCATGACCCGCCGATCGGGCCGGCGGCATGCTAGTGCCGCGCCAGCCCCTCGACCCCGCTTCGGCCCACCCACACGGTCGTGCGCCGCACGCCCCGTCGGCGAAGGTGCCGCCTCGCGCACCGCGGACTAGGGTTGCCGCCCACACGGCTCGGCCCGAGGCGTGTGACCGGGACGAGGGTGCGGCGACCCCGCGCGCGTCCCGGTGGAGCGGTCACTGCGAGCGCTGCCCCGTTGGGGCAGGATTTGCGGTGAGGCGGGCGTGCCAGGGAGGACGCGGCACCCCGTTGTAGGCCAGGGCGTCGCCGGGCACCCCGTGCGCCGCCCCGACGAGAGCGAGGAGTGGGCACGTGGCCGACGCTGCCATCGATCCCCGGGAGCTGCTACCTCCCGACGAACCGGTGCACCTGCTGGACCCGGACGGGACCTACCACGAGGATCCGGACCACCCGATCGACCTCGACGACGCCGGGCTGCGCGAGCTGTACCGGCTGATGGTCGTCACCCGGAAGGTCGACCGCGAGGCGATCAACCTGCAACGCCAGGGCCAGCTGGGCGTCTACGCGTCCTGCATGGGCCAGGAAGCGGCCCAGGTCGGCTCCGCGTACGCGCTGGCCGACGAGGACTGGATCTTCCCGTCGTACCGCGAGCTCGGTGCGGCGCTGGTGCGCCAGGTCGACGCGGCCGGGCTGCTGCACCTCTACCGCGGCACGTGGCTCAGCGACCACGACCCGTACAAGCACCACTTCGGCCTGATGTCGATCCCGATCGGCACGCAGGCCCTGCACGCCACCGGGTTCGCCATGGGCGCCCGGCTCGACAACAACCCGATCGTCACGATGACGTACTTCGGTGACGGCGGCACGTCCGAGGGCGACCCGCACGAGGCGATGACGTTCGCCGGGGTGACCAAGGCGCCGGTGATCTTCTTCGTGCAGAACAACCAGTACGCCATCTCGGTGCCGCTGGAGAAGCAGACCGCGGCCCCGACGCTGGCCCACAAGGGCGTCGGCTACGGCATCCCGGGCCGGCGCTGCGACGGCAACGACGTGCTGGCGACCTACGCGGTCACCAAGAAGGCGGTCGAGCGTGCCCGCCGCGGCGAGGGCCCGACCTTCATCGAGGCGCTCACCTACCGGATGGAGGCCCACACGACCTCCGACGACCCGTCGCGCTACCGCACGCAGGCGGAGCTCGACGAGGCCGCCAAGACCGACCCCATCGCGCGGATGCGCAACTACCTGCAGCAGCGCGACCTGTACGACGCGGAGCTCGAGCAGGCCATCGAGGACCAGGCCAAGGAGGTCGCCTCCTACGTGCGCGGCGGCATCTACGACGCGCCGCATGGCGACCCGATGGAGCTGTTCGAGCACGTGTACGTGGACCCCACCGGGCACTTCGACGGCCAGCGCGAGCAGCTGCGGGCCGAGCTCGACGCTCGCGGGGAGGGCTGACGATGGCGGTCACACTGGCACAGGCGATCAACCAGGCGCTGCACGACGCGATGGCCGAGGACGAGCGCGTGCTCGTCTTCGGCGAGGACGTCGGCAAGCTCGGCGGCGTCTTCCGCGTCACGGACAAGCTGCAGGAGACGTTCAGCGAGGACCGCTGCTTCGACACCCCGCTGGCCGAGTCCGGCATCATCGGCACCGCCATCGGGCTGGCCATGTACGGCTTCCGGCCGGTACCGGAGATGCAGTTCGACGGCTTCACCTATCCGGCCTTCGAGCAGATCGTCAGCCACCTGGCGAAGATGCCCAACCGCTCGCGCGGGAGGGTCAAGCTGCCCGTCACGATCCGGATCCCCTACGGCGGTGGTATCGGCGCGGTCGAGCACCACTCGGAGTCGCCCGAGGCGTACTGGGCCCACACGGCCGGCCTGAAGGTCTTCACGCCGGGCACGCCCGAGGACGCGTACTCGATGATGCGGGCCGCCATCGCGATGGACGACCCGGTCGTCTTCCTGGAACCCAAGCGGCGCTACTGGATGAAGTCCGACACGGCGCTGCCGGTGCAGACCGAGGCGCCGCACCAGGCGGTGGTCCGGCGCGAGGGCACCGACGTGACGGTGTTCTGTTACGGGCCCATGGTGCGCACCGCGCTGGAGGCGGCCGAGGCCGCCGCCGACGAGGGATGGTCGCTGGAGGTCGTCGACCTGCGCTCGCTCAACCCCCTCGACGCCCCCACGATCGTGGCGTCGGTGCAGCGCACCGGCCGGGCCATCGTGGTCCACGAGGCGGCGCAGACGCTGGGCATGGGCGCGGAGATCGCGGCCCGGGTGCAGGAGCACGCGTTCTACCACCTCGAGGCACCGGTGCTGCGGGCGACGGGCTACGACACGCCCTACCCGCCGGCCAAGCTCGAGGAGTACTGGCTGCCCGACGTCGACCGCATCCTCGACCTCGTCGAGCGGTCCCTCGCGTACTGAGAACGATCGTTGACGACGTGCCGGCTGCTCCTCCCGTCCCGGGGGGAGCGCCGCGGCCGCCTTCTCGGTGGTGGCGGGGCGGCACGCTCGGCTGTGGCGCCCGGGAGCGGCGCCGATGGAGGCTGACAGACACATGGCGGACGTGAAGGACTTCAAGCTGCCCGACCTCGGCGAGGGGCTCGAGGAGGGCGAGATCGTCGAGTGGCACGTCCAGGTCGGCGACGTGATCGAGCTCAACCAGACGGTCGCGTCGGTGGAGACCGCGAAGGCGGTCGTGGACGTGCCCTCGCCCTTCGCCGGCCGGGTCGTGGAGAAGGTGGGCGACGTCGGCGAGGCCCTGCAGGTGGGCACGGTGTTCCTGCGCATCGATGTGCAGGTCGAAGGTGGCGCCGTCGTCGAGGACGGCGCCGAGCCGTTGCCGGCCACCGAGGCCTCGCCCGCGCAGGGCGGGTTCGAGGCCGGGGCCGCCGCGGCCGCCAAGTCGGTCGAGGAGACCGCCGGACTCTACGGCGAGGTGCACGAGGGCGAGGCCGGGCGCAAGTCGACCGGCCTGGACGCCGACGAGGAGCCCCAGCCGCTGGTCGGCTACGGGCAGGGCAAGTCCGGCGCGCGCCGGCGGCGTCGCGGCGGGGCCGGGAACGGCGGCGGCAACGGTCAGGTCACGGCCGCGCCGGTCAAGCCGCTGGCCAAGCCGCCGGTGCGCAAGCTGGCCAAGGACCTCGGCATCGACCTCGCGGACCTCGCGCCCGGCTCGGGACCCGGCGGCGTGATCACCCGCGACGACGTCCTCAACTCCAGGTCGGACGATCTCGCTTCGCTCGGTCGTCCTCCCGCGGCTGCCGGCGCTGGGGCGCCGGACACCGCCGCAGTTCGAACTGCCGCCGTCGGCACGCAGCAGGTGCCGGCCACCGACCCGTTCGCCGGGTTCGCGGCAGGTGGCGAGAAGGTCGTCCCGGGGTTCCGTGGGCGCACGCCGGGCGAGGTCGAGCCGATCCGCGGCATCCGCAAGCGGATCGTGGAGAAGATGGAGGTCTCCCGCAGCGAGATCCCCGAGGCGACCTGCACGAAGTGGGCCGACCTCACCGAGCTGTGGGAGCTGCGCAAGGACCTCACCGAACAGGCCCGCGCCGACGGCTTCGACGTGAAGATCACGCCGTTCGCGCTGATCCTGCGGGCCGTCGTGCTCGGCCTGCGGCGCTTCCCGACGCTGAACGGGATGATCGACCGCGACGCCGGCGAGATCCGGCTCCACGAGCACGTCAACCTCGGCTTCGCGGCCGACACGGACCGCGGCCTGATCGTGCCCAACATCAAGGACGCGCACACGAAGTCGACGCTGCAGATCGCGGCCGAGCTCAACCGCCTGGCCACCGCGGCCCGGGACGGCAGCATCGGCGCCGGCGAGCTGACGGGCGGCACCTTCACCGTGTCCAACTACGGCGCCTTCGGCAACGACGACGGCAACCCGATCATCAACCACCCCGAGGGCGCGATCCTGGGCATCGGTGCCATCGAGGAACGCCCGTGGGCAGTCGACGGCGCGCTGGCCGTCCGACGCACCGGCAAGTTCTCGCTGGTGTTCGACCACCGGATCAGCGACGGCGGCGAGGCGGGCCGGTTCGTGACCTACGTCGCGAGCCTGTGCGAGAACCCCGCCCGCATCCTGCTGCACAGCTGAGGAGGCCGGATCGTGCATGACATCGTCGTCGTCGGTGGCGGCCCCGGGGGCTATGCCACCGCCTTCCGCGCCGCCGCCCGCGGGCTGGACGTCGCCCTCGTCGAGGCCGACAAGGTCGGCGGGACCTGCCTGCACCGCGGCTGCATTCCTTCCAAGGCCGTCCTGCACGTCGCCGAGGTCCTCGAGGAGGTCCACCGCGCCGACGTGCTGGGGCTGAGGGTCACGTTCGACGGCCTGGACGGCGACGCCCTCGCCGCGTTCCGCGAGAACGTGATCACCCGCATGTTCAAGGGCCTGGACTTCCTGGTGTCCAAGCGGACCACCCGGCACGAGGGCCGCGGCCGGCTCGTCCGCGGCGACGACGGCCGCGTCGAGGTCGAGGTCACCGCGCACGACGGGAGCACCACGCGCGTGCAGGGCCGCCACGTCGTGATCGCCACCGGCTCGTACGCCCGCGCCCTGCCCGGCGTGGAGGTCGACGGCGAGGTGGTGCAGACCTCCGATCAGGCGCTGTGGTTCACCGAGCCCCCACGGCGCGCCGTCGTGATCGGCGCCGGGGCCATCGGCATGGAGTTCGCCTCCATGTGGCAGCCGATGGGCACCGAGGTCACCGTGGTCGAGGCGCTCGACCGGGTCCTGCCGCTCGAGGACGCCGACTGCTCGGCGGCCGTCGCCAAGGCCTACCGGCAGCGCGGCATCGAGGTGCTGACCGCCGCGCGGGTGCAGTCGGTGGCGCGTGACGGCGACGCCGGCCACGTCGTCGTCGAGGTGGACGGCGAGCGTCGCACGCTGGCCGCCGACCGGATCCTGATCGCCACGGGTCGCGGACCCAACACGGCCGACATCGGCGCCGAGGAACTCGACCTCCTCGACGAGCGCGGCTACGTGGTCACCGACGAGTGGGGCGCCACGGCCGTCGACGGGCTCTGGGCCGTCGGTGACGTGCGGCCGACCCTGGCCCTGGCCCATGCCGCCTTTGCCGAGGGCTTCGCGGTCGCGGACCGCATCGCCGGCGTCGACCGCGCCCAGCCGGTCGACCACACCCAGACGCCGCGCGTGACCTACTGCCACCCCGAGGTGGCCTCGGTCGGGCTGACCGAGGCGCAGGCACGCGAACGTCACGGCGATGCCGTCGCCACGGAGACCTCGTCGCTGCGCCACAACGCCAAGGGCATCCTCGCGGGCTCCGAGGGCTTCGTGAAGATCGTCTACCGCACGGACGGGCCGCCGTCGGGCGCACCCGGGCCGGAGGGCGCCGTCGTCGGCGTCCACGTCGTCGGCCCCCACGCGACCGACCTCATCGCGGAGGCGACCCTGGTGACCGCCTGGGAGGCGCTGCCGTCCGAGCTCGCGGCGATCACGCACGCACACCCGTCGCTGTACGAGGCGATGGGCGAGGCCTTCCAGTCCGCCGCGGGGTTGCCGTTCCACGGTGCCTGACACGGACCCACGGGCCGCGAGACCAGGCGAGTGGGCGTCGCTGGCCGAAGTCCCGTCGCGGCTCGCGTCGGTCCGGGCGGTCGAGTCGCAGCAGGTACCGCCGTTCCTGGCGGCGCTGACCGCCCGGCACCGGGACCACCTCGACCGGGTCGCGACCGCCACGCAGCTCGTCCGGCTCGACCAGCGCAGCGAGGTCCTGGCGGTGGTGCGGGCGGTCCCGGTCACCTGGGACGGCACGGCCGCCGGCGCCCCGGCCGGCGGCGCGGGGGATGGGGTGGATCGGGCGACGACCGCCGCCGAGCAGGGCGACGCGGACACCCTCGCGGTGCTCGACGTGACGGTGGCGGCCGCCGCGCGCGGACGTGGGATCGGTCGCGGGGTGCTGGCGGAGTTGCCGCGACTCGCTGCGCGGCTGGAGCTGTCGCGCCTGCTGGTGCTGGTCCGCCCACACGGCAAGCGGCACCATCCGTTGGTGCCGTTCGCACGTTACGTCGCTGCGACCGACGCGTCGGGACGCCCGCGCGACGGGTGGCTGGCGGCCTGCTGGGAGCAGGGCCTGCACCCCGTCCGCCCGGTGGACCGCTCGCTGCGGGCCCGGGCGCCGGTGCGCGACTGGGAAGGCTGGTATGGCCGCTCGTTCCCGACCTCGGGCCCCTACCTGGTGCCCGGCGCGATCAAACCGGCCGTGATCGAGTTGGAGCGCGACGAGGGCCGCTACCGCGAACCGCACCTGTGGATGGCGCCGGTGGCCGCGCTGGCGCAGCGTCACGTCGAGCCGGCGACGCTGCGCCGCCCGCAGGACGCCTGGCGACGCTCACTCGCCGCCGCCGGGCTGGTGGTCCACGGCCGCCGTCACCGCGAACGCGACTGAGCTCGCACGGCGCCGGCCCGCGTCAGCCCTCGTCGCCCGCCGTGGCCCGTCGCACCAGCGCGTCGGTGACGTCGGCGAGCACCTGGCCGGCGCCGTGGCGTGCCTCGGGGTCCGCCAGCGACGCGCGGGTCAGCCCATCGGAGAGCGCGAGCAGGATCCGGGTGTAGTCGGCCGCTGGCAGTCGCGACTCCGGGACACCGAGCTCGTCGAAGTGGCGGCGCATCATCTCGGTCACCCGCTCGTGGATGATCCGGCGGCGCGCGGCGACGCGGTCGCGGACCTGCTCGTTGCGGGCCGCGTAGAGCAGGAACTCGGTCTCGAGCAGGAACCAGTCCACGTCCACGACGTCCACTTCGGGATCGTCGCCGGTGAACATGGCCGCCCGTTCCTCGGCGGGCCGCTGGAACAGCAGCTCCTCCATGGCGTCGATGGAGGCGTCGATGCGACGGTCGAGCAACTCGAGGAACAGCTCCTCCTTCGAGTCGAAGTTGGAGTACACCGCCCCCTTGGTGTAGCCGGCCGCCTCGGCCACCAGGTCGACCGACGCGGCGTGGTAGCCGCGCTCGGCGAACACACGCGCCGCCGCGTCGAGCAGCTCCTGCCGGGTCCGCGCCCGCTGTTCGTCGCGTCGGCCGGGACGGGTGGTGGTCACCGCGACACCTCCGTTGGTCGCCTGGTGGTCGGTCAGCGGGCGTCGTCCGCGTCGCCCGGCCGGGGTGCGTCCTCGTCCGTCAGCACCTGCTGGTCGGCCGGGTGCTCGTCGGGGTTCGCCGCGTGACTGCCCGAACCCTGCTCGTGGTCCTCGTCGGACGGTTGCTCGTCGACTTCACCGGACGTCTGCTCGTGGTCGTCCCCGGAGGTCAGCTCGTGCTCGGCGTCCGCGGTCTCGGTCGGTTCGGCCACCGGGCGGCGCTGCCACCAGGCGAGCCCCACGACGCCGATGACGATCACCAGCAGCGCGACCCAGTTGTTGCGCGACCAGCCGAGGTAGCGCTCGGCGGTGTCGATCCGCAGCGCCTCGATCCAGGCGCGGCCGATCCCGTAGCCGATGAGGTAGACGAAGATCAGCCCGCCACGCCGGATCCGGCCGGTGCGGTCGATCGCGAGCAGCACGAGGACCAGCGTGACGTTCCACAGCGACTCGTACAGGAAGGTCGGGTGGAAGGTGGCGAACTGCTCGAAACCCGGCCGGCGGAACGGCGCCTCGACCTGCAGGGCCCACGGCAGGTCGGTCGGGCGGCCGTAGAGCTCCTGGTTGAAGTAGTTGCCCCACCGCCCGATCGCCTGGGCCAGCGGGAGGGCCGGCGCGATGGCGTGCGCGAAGGCCGGCACGTCCATCGCCTTGCGCCGTAGGTACCACACACCCGCGAGGCTGCCCCCGGCCAGGCCGCCGAACAGCGTCAGCCCGCCCTGCCAGATGGCGAGGACGTCCTGCGGATTCGCGACGAAGTAGTCCAGCCGCGGGATCACGTAGCCGATGCGCGCCCCGATGAAGCCGCCGGCCAGCGCGACCAGCGCCGCCTTCTCCGCGGCCTCGGCGTCGCCGCCGAGCCGTTCGTAGCGCCGGACGGTCAGGCGCAGCGCGAGGTAGGCGCCCAGCGCGATGAGGATCCCGTAGAGACGCACGTCGAGCGGGCCGAGCTGCAGCCCGTTGAACGGCGGCGGCGGGATGGTGGCGAGCGGCGGCAGCACGGCAGGGGGCCTCGGGGCGGGCGACGGACGATGGCGGGGACGGTAGCGGCCCGCTCGTGGCCGGCGAGCCACCGTCGCCCGCGCCGTGCTCAGACGGCGAAGAGGTGAGCCAGCTCGGCCGGCGGTGGCGTCTCCAGCTGGTCGTAGCGGCAGGAGTCGGGGTCCCGATCCGGCCGCCAGCGCAGGAACCGGGCGCCGTGGCGGAGCCGGTCGCCCTGGAGCTGCTCGTAGGCGACCTCGGCGACCAGCTCGGGGCGCAGCGGCTCCCAGCTCGTGTCCTTGGCCTGGTTCCATCGCGACGGGCCGCGCGGGGTACCGGTCATCCCGTCGCCGTCGGCCCAGGGGTGGTCGGACAGCGTCTCGCCCTCGGCGGGCCGGTACGGCGCGAGCTCGTCGATCAGCTCGCGGCGTCGCTTGGCCGCGAACGCGGCGGCCACGCCGATGTGGCGCAGCGTGCCCGTCTCGTCGTAGAGCCCGAGCAGCAGCGAGCCGACCCCCTGTCCGTCCTTGTGCCAGCGGAACCCGCCGACGACCACGTCGGCGGTGCGCTGGTGCTTGACCTTGACGAGGGTGCGCTTGCCCGGCGCGTACGGCCCGGCGGCGGGCTTGGCGACCACGCCGTCGAGGCCGGCGCCCTCGAAGCGGGCGAACCAGTCGTCGGCCGTCGCCGGGTCGTCGGTGACCGGCGTGAGGTGGACCGGCGGGCTGGTCGCCCGCATCGCCCGTTCGAGGGCTTCGCGCCGTTCGGCGAAGGACGCCGCCATGAGGTCGTCGTCGCCGAGGGCGAGCAGGTCGAACGCCACGAAGCGCGCCGGCGTGCGCTCCGCCAGCATCCGTACGCGCGAGTCCGCGGGATGGATCCGTTCCGACAGCGCGTCGAAGTCGAGGATGCCGTCCCGTGGCACGACGAGCTCACCGTCGACGACGCAGCGGTCGGGCAGCAGCCGCAGCAGCGGCTCGCGCAGCTCGGGGAAGTAGCGGTCGAGCGGCTTGAGGTTGCGGCTCTGCAGCAGCAGCTCGTCGCCGCTACGGAACACGATGCACCGGAAGCCGTCCCACTTGGGTTCGTAGCGCAGTGGCCCGGTCGGCAGCTCGCGGGCGAGGGTCGCGAGCATGGGCTCGATGGGCGGGGTGACGGGCAGATCCACGGTCGCCTCGTTCCTCAGGACCCGAGCGGGTCGACGCGGTGACGCTCGGCGGCCTTCAGCGGCTCGTCGCGGGGCGTGCGGCCGATGCCGGGACCCTGCGGGACGGCCACGTGGCCGTCTTGCAGGACGAAGGGTTCGGTGACGTCCTCGGCGAAGTAGCGATCCGAGGCCGACGTGTCGCCCGGCAGCTCGAACCCGGGCATGGCGGCGATCGCGACGTTCAGTGCCCGCCCGACCCCGGTCTCCAGCATGCCGCCGCACCAGACCGGTACCCCGCGGTCACGACACGCGTCGTGGACGCGCACCGACTCCAGCGGGCCGCCCACGCGGCCGGGCTTGACGTTGACGATCCGGCAGGCGCGCAGTTCGAGCGCCTCGACGGCCCGTGCGGCGTCGGTGACGGACTCGTCGAGGCACACGGGCGTGCGCCAGCGGGCCGCGTGCCGGGCGTGCGCCAGCAGCCGGTCCGGGCCGAACGGCTGCTCGATCTGGACCAGTCCGAGCTCGTCGAGGCCGTCGAGTGCGGCCACGTCGGCGCGCGCATCCGGGTCGTAGCCCGCGTTGGCGTCGACCTGGAGCCGCAACGACGCGCCGAAGCGGCTGCGTAGCGCCTGCATCGGCTGGACGTCGGCACCCCGCGCCACCTTGGCCTTGATGCGCACGTAGCCGGCCTGCAGGTAGCCGGCGACCAGCTCGAGGAGCTCGGGCACCCCGCCGTCGGGGATCCCGACCGACACGCCGGCGGGCACGCGGTCGCGGGTGGCGCCGAGGTACGCCGCGAGGGGCCGGTCGGCGGCCCGCAACTGGGCGTCCAGTACGGCCGACTCCAACGCCGCCTTGGCCATCCGATGGCCCTTGATGCCGGCCAGGCGCAACCCGACGTCCTCGGCCCGCACCGACCGGCCAGGCGCGAGCAGGCGAGGCACCAGTTCGTCGGCCAGCACGTGCATCGCCCCGTCGGTGTACTCCTCGGAGTACACGGGCGACGCGGGGGTGACGCATTCGCCCCAGCCCTCGGCCTCGCGGCCGCGCACATGGACGAGCAGCGCGTCGCGGACGGTCTGCACGCCGAAGGAGGTGCGGAACGGCGTGACCAGCGGCAGACCGACCCGGACCAGGTCGATCCGCTCGACCGTCAACGGAGCCAGACGAGCGCTCATCGGCGTTCCGCCAGTTCGCTGACGGCCCGGTCCATGGCCAGGACGTACCAGCCGTCGCGGGTGCAGCCGCCGACCCGCATGCCGTGCTGCAGCGCGTGGCCCAGGGTCGTACGCACGGCGGCGGCCCATGCGGTGGCGAGATCCGGGTCCTGCCGCCGGATGGCCTCGATGTCGGCCGGCACCTGCACGAGTCGGCGCGGCGCGTCGGTGGGGGTGAGGTGCGGGGTGCCGTCGTCGTCGACGCGCAGCACGGCGGCCGCGCCGGCGCGTCGCATGGCGGTCACGTCCGGCTCCGCCGCGCGACCCGCGGCGGCGGCCAGGACCCGCGGCGCGAACAGGTCCCAGTCGACGACCAGTCGGTCGGTGGGCGTGCCGGCGTTGCGCGCGTCCTGCATGCGCCCGTACAGGTCCTCGCGGTACCCGACCACGCGGGCGCCGAGATGGACGAGGTTGAACACGGCGTTGCGGCGGACCAACGGATCGAACGTCCAACGCACCCGTACGAGGTCGCGTTGCAGGCACCAGGCCCGCTGGTGCCACTTGAGCGCCCGTCCCACCCCGCGTCCGGCCGCGCCGCCGAGGACGCCCGTGACGTGCGAGTGCAGGTAGGTGTCGCCGTCGTCGTCCCGGCCGAGGAAGGCCGCCGTCGCACCGACGAGCGTGTCGTCCCGCAGGGCGCCGGAGACCTGGGCGCCGGCGTGGGCGAGGGCGGTCAGCGCCTCGGGGGCGAGGATGGCGTCGGCCGGGCCCGTACGGCCCCAGACGTCGTCGAACAGGCGCGAGACGGCCGCCATGTCCCGGTGATCGTGCAGCGCGACGACCTGCACGCCGGCGAGATCGGCGGCGCCGGCGGCCGTCGCCAGGGCCTGCTCGATGCTGGACGGGTCGACCAACGTCGCCTCCTCGGGTGTGCGTCACCGTACTCCGCGTCGCCGCCGAGCTGCCGCGGCGGCCGAGGGCGCGGCCCCGCGCCGATCGCGGCCCGACCGCGCTCCGACGACGCACGGACCTGAAGATCCACGGAGCCAGTGCGTATTTTGACTAGTACTTCTTGACGGTGGCCGAATGGGCTACTTGGGTCATGGTCCGCGGCAGGTCCGGGTGTGGTTCGGGGCGCCGGCCGACATGGCCGGCCGGGGCACGGCCCGACCCCGGGCGTCTTCGGGAGGGAGGCCCGGTCCCGGACCAGACGGTCGCGCACACAGGAGAGAACATGCGCACCAGATGGTTCAGCGGGGCCACGGCCCTCGCACTGGTGGCGACGGGCGTCTGGGTGGCGCCCGTCAGCGCCAGTCCCGATACCGGCGGCTCACCCGCCCACCAGTTCCTGACCGGACCGAACGAGGGCGCGCCCGAGGACGTCGCGCTCGATTACCTGCGCCAGGAGGCCGGCACGCTCGGCCTGCAGGCCGCGGACGTGGCAGAACTGGACATCCGCTCCAGCTACGTCAGCCGGCACACCGGCGTCACGCACGTCAACGTCAACCAGCGCTATGCCGGGCTGGAGGTCTTCGGCGCGGACACGACCGTGAACGTGGCGGCCGACGGCAGCGTCGTCCACGTCGGCGGCGCGTCCGTCAGCGGACTGCCGGCGGTGGGCGTCCGCGGCGTGTCCGCTCCGGACCTCGACCCCGTGGAGGCGGTCGAGGCCGCCGCCGACGCCCTCGACCTGGCCGAGCCGGTCGGCCTCGAGCAACTGCCGGTCGCCCGGTCCGCGGACGCGGACGCGCTGGTGTCCGACGGCGGCATCTCCGAGCAGCCGATCCCGGCCACGCTCGGTTGGCAGCCCGTGGACGACGGGCTGCGCCTGGCCTGGCAGCTGGTGATCGACGACGCGTCGGACGTCCACCTGTGGAACGCCACCGTCGACGCGGAGACCGGTGAGCTCCTCGAGGTCGAGGACTGGACCTCGGACGGCAACGTCGACGACATCGCCGCCCGCATCGGCCGATCCGGGACCGCGACCACCGCGACCGCCGCCTCCCCGGCCTCGGGGCCGATCCTCACGCCGAACCCGGTGATGGACGGGTCGAGCTACCGGGTGTACCCGCTGCCGCTGGAGAGCCCCAACGACGGGCCACGCGCACTCGTGGAGAACCCCGCCGACGCGGACGCCTCCCCGTTCGGCTGGCACGACGTCTCCGGGACCCCGGAGCCCGACTTCACCATCACGCGGGGGAACAACACCAACACCTACGCCGACTGGAACAACAGCAACAGCCCGGACAACGCCGTGCTGACCGTGACCGTCGACGAACCATCGTCCGCGGCCGGCTCGTACGGTGCCGTTGCGGCTTCGTTCGGGCCCGCGGTCCCCGGAGCCGGCATCACGGGCGACTTCGCGCTGGCCGACGACGGGTCCGGCATCCCGACGGAGGGGTGCGCGCCGCTGATCGACTTCCCCGCGGGCGCAATCGCCGTGATGGATCGCGGCAACTGCCCGTTCGTGGAGAAGGTCGCATTCGCCCAGGCCGCCGGCGCGGTCGGGGTCGTCGTGGCCAACAACGTGGCGGGCAATCCGATCGCCATGGGCGGCAGCGACCCGAGCATCAGCATCCCCTCGGTGATGGTCTCGCTCGCGGACGGCGACGCCATCAAGGCGGGGCTGCCCGCCACCGGCGGCATGGCCCTGCAGTCGATGCCCTCACAGCCGGACGGCGGACCGGACCTGAGCTTCGACTTCGAGCTCGACCTCACGGAGCACCCGCACGAGTACTGGGAGGCCGCGGTCACGAACCTGTTCTACTGGTGCAACGTCGCCCACGACGTGTTCTGGCACTACGGGTTCGACGAGCCGTCGGGCAACTTCCAGCACAACAACTACGGGCGCGGAGGCGTCGGGGGCGACGCCGTCAACTGCGAGGCGCAGGACGGCGGCGGCATGAACAACGCCAACTTCTCCACGCCGGCTGCCGACGGCGGCACACCGCGCATGCAGATGTATCTCTGGAACGCCCAGGAGCCGTTCCGTGATGGCGACCTCGAGGCGGGCATCGTCCTGCACGAGTACAGCCACGGCATCTCCAACCGGCTCACCGGCGGCCCGGGGATCAACTGCCTCGGCGGCGACCAGCGGATGGGCGAGGGCTGGAGCGACTACCACGGGATCGTGACGCTGATCGACCCCGCGCTCGACGACCCGGACGGACCGCGTGGCATGGGCACCTATGCCCGTTGGCACGACGAGCCACCGCGCCAGGGGCCGGGCATCCGCCCCGCGCCCTACTCGCGTGACATGTTCATCCAGCCGTTCACGTACGCCAGCGTCGGTGCCGGCGCCTGGCTCAACGGTGGCACGCTGGCGGCACCGCACGGCGTCGGTCACGGCTGGAACGCCATCCTGTGGGACATGACCTGGGACCTGATCGACGTCCACGGGTTCAACCCGGACGTCTACGGGGACTGGTCGACCGGTGGGAACAACCTGTCGCAGCAGTTGGTCATGGACGGGCTGAAGTTCCAGGGCTGCAACCCGAACTTCGTGACCGGCCGTGACGCCATCCTCGCGGCGGAGACCGTGCTGACCGGGGGTGAGAACTACTGCACGCTGTGGGCATCGTTCGCGCGTCGTGGCCTCGGCTACAGCGCGTCGTCGGTGGACAACAGCCGCGCCGCGGCCGTCGAGGGCTTCGACACCCACCCCGACTGCATGCGGCCGTTCCTCGCGCCGGGCGGCGCGGTTGGCGAGCTGACCACGCGGACCGCGGGTGACGTCGTGCCGCTGCGCTTCGACCTCGGCAGCAACCAGGGGCTCGACGTGTTCGCCAGCAACTCGCCGTTCTCGCGTCAGGTCGACTGCGACACGCTCGCGGTCGTCAGCGAGGGCGAACACGTGACGCCGCGCGCGCGCCCGATCGCGACGGAAGCACCGGGCGGCAGCGGCCTGACGGTCAACAACCGGGGTGTCTACACCTACCGGTGGCTGACCGACGCCGACTGGGCCGGCACCTGCCGGGAGCTGGTGCTGACGCTGGACGACGGCGTCCAGCACCGCGCGTTCTTCTCGTTCGTGTCGGACTGACCCGGGGGTGGTTCGGAGGGGGCGTCCCGTGATCGGGGCGCCCCCTGCCCGTGCCGGCGGCACGGGCCACGGCGAGCTCGCCGCGGCCCGCGACGCGAGCACGGACGTGGGCGACCGGCGAGCGCACCGCACGCGCAGCGCGCGGGAGTATTTGCGTTCCCGGTCGAGGGGCCGACACACTCCTCGACCATGCGTGACGTGAGCAGCCCCGTTCTGGACCGGCTCGATGCCGGCCGTGGGCTGCAGCACGCGCTCGAGCTCCTGCTCGGGCTCATTGTCGTTCTGCTCATCCTTTGATGCCGCGGCGCCGTTCCACCCCCTGACACACGGCGACGCGGAGGCACATCGAAGGGGATCCCGCACGAGGATCAGCCGCGAGACGCGGCGAGCAGAACAGGACAACTCCGATGGGTCGCCCCACCGACATCCGTGAAGCAGGCGCCGTCGTCCCCGACGGCGTGACCATCTTCGACACGACCCTGCGCGACGGCGAGCAGTCGCCCGGCATCTCCCTCGACGCCCGCGAGAAGGTCGAGATCGCCGAGCAACTCGCCCGGCTGCAGGTCGACGTCATCGAGGCCGGCTTCTCCGCCGCCTCACCCGGTGACTTCGACGCGGTCAAGGCCGTCGCCGAGATCGTCGGCAACGCCCCGCGCGCCGCGCAGGGGCCCGGCGGCTCCGAGGGCGAGACCGACCGGCGTGAACCGCCGGTGATCGCCGCGCTGGCCCGCGCCATACCCGGTGACATCGAAGCCGCCGCCAAGTCGCTGGCGCCCGCCAAGCGCCACCGGATCCACACCTTCCTGTCGACCTCCGACATCCACCGCAAGTACATGCTGCAGGCGTCCGAGGACGAGATCCTGCAGCAGACCATCAAGGCGGTGGAGCTCGCGCGCACGTTCACCGACGACGTGGAGTTCAGCCCCCAGGACGCGACGCGCACCGACTTCGCGTTCCTGGTCGACATCGTCGCCGCGGCCGTCGAGGCCGGCGCGACGACGGTCAACATCCCGGACACGGTCGGCTACGCGCTGCCGCACGACTTCGGTGGCTGGATCGCCGAGCTGCACCGCCGCATCCCCGACATCGGGGCCAAGGGCGTCGTCATCTCCGTGCACTGCCACAACGACCTCGGCCTGGCCGTGGCCAACTCCCTGGAGGCCGTGCGCAACGGTGCCCGCCAGATCGAGGTGGCCGTCAACGGGATCGGGGAGCGCGCGGGCAACTGCTCGCTCGAAGAGGTCGTGATGGCCATCCGCACGCGGGCGGACCTGCTGGGCGTCGACCACGGCCTCTACACGCCGGAGTTGACGCGCACCTCGAAGCTGGTGTCCAGCCTGACCGGCTACGGCGTGCAGAAGAACAAGGCGGTCGTCGGGGCGAACGCCTTCGCCCACGAGTCGGGCATCCACCAGCACGGTGTGCTGGCCGACCGGCTGACCTACGAGATCATGAAGAGCGAAGACGTCGGCGCGGACGGCTCGCAGATCGTGCTCGGCAAGCACTCCGGCCGGCACGCCTTCTTCAAGGCCGTCGAGGACCTCGGTTTCGAGCTCGACGACGCCGACGCACAGAACGCCTTCCGGCGCTTCAAGGACCTGGCGGATCGCAAGGGAATCGTCAGCTCCGAGGACGTCGCCGCGATCATCATCGACGAGACACACGTCCGGGCCGATGATGACTACGAACTCGTCTCCCTCGCCGTCACCGGCGGGACCGACGTCCAGCCCACGGCCGAGGTCTCGGTCCGGCTGGTCGGCGCCGACGTCGCGGCCGAGACCGGCCACGACGCCGGCGCGACGGTCACCGCGAAGGCGGGCGGGGACGGCATGGTCGACGCAGCCTGCGGCGCGATCCGCCGCGCGGTCGGCCGGGACGGGGTCGCCCTGGTCTCGTTCCAGGTGGCGGCCGTCACCGGGGGCATCGACGCCCTCGGTGAGGTCACCGTCACGGTGGAAGTGGAGGACGGGCAGCGCTTCACCGGGCGCGGCGTCTCCACCGACATCGTCGAGGCGAGCGCGCGTGCCTACGTGGACGCGCTCAACCGCTCGCGTCGACTCGTCCACCGCAGCTCGGAGTTCCGGCCGTGATCCGGCCGCAGGAGCAGCCCGCGAACAACCAGGCAAGCCATCGGCCGTGAACGGCCCCGAATCTCGAAGGACCGCACCATGAAGAACGTGATCCGCCTGAACGTCCCGCCGGACCACACGCCCGAGGACGAGGCGGCGCTGGTCGCCTCGGTGGCCGCGTCGTACACCGAGTCGACCGGCTCCGACGACGTCACCGTCGAGGTGAACCGCTCGGAAGAGGTCGACTACCGCGCCGTCGCCGCGGCGCAGTCGTCGCGCTGGGCCGGCTGACACGGCCGCCACGGCCGGGGCACGCATTCTGGCCCCGGCCGGCGCCGGCCGTCACCCGGCGCGAATGCCGGCGTGGAGAAGAGGACACGGATGAGCCAGCCGAGGACCATCATCGAGAAGATCTGGGACCAGCACGTGGTGCGGTCCCGGGAGGGGCAGCCCGACCTGCTGTACGTGGACCTGCACCTCGTGCACGAGGTCACCTCGCCGCAGGCGTTCGACGGTCTGCGGGTCGCCGGCCGCACCGTCCGCCGGCCGGACCTCACGCTGGCGACCGCCGACCACAACGTGCCGACCGACCCCCGCCAGGTCCGCGGTGAGTTGCCGCTGGAGGACGAACTGTCGGCCGCACAACTCGATGCGTTGCGGCGCAACTGCGAGGAGTTCGGCATCCGGCTGTTCCCGATGGGCAGCCGCAACCAGGGCATCGTGCACATCATCGGCCCGGAGCTCGGACTCACCCAGCCGGGTGCGGTCATCGTCTGCGGTGACTCGCACACGGCCACCCATGGCGCCTTCGGGGCACTGGCGTTCGGCATCGGCACCAGCGAGGTCGAGCACGTCCTGGCCACCCAGACCCTGCCGCAGCGCATGCCGAAGACCCTGGCGATCGAGGTCGCCGGTTCGCTGCCGCCCGGCACCACGGCCAAGGACCTGATCCTGCACATCCTCGGCGTCATCGGCGTGGACGGCGGGACCGGCCACGTCATCGAGTACCGCGGCCAGGCCTTCGAGGACCTGTCGATGGAAGGCCGCATGACGGTTTGCAACATGTCCATCGAAGGCGGTGCACGGGCCGGTCTGGTCGCACCCGACGAGACCACCTTCGCGTACCTGAAGGACAAGCCGTACGCACCGACGGGCGCCGCCTGGGACGCCGCCGTGGAGGCGTGGCGCGAGCTGCGCACCGACGACGGCGCGAGCTTCGACCGCGTGGTGCACATCGACGCCGCCGACGTCGTCCCGACCGTCACCTGGGGCACGACGCCGGCACAGTCGGTCCCCGTCACCGGCAACGTGCCGCGTGTCCAGGACGCCCCCGACGAGGCCACCGCGCGCCAGTGGCAGCGCGCCCTGGACTACATGGGCCTGCAGGGCGGCGAGGCGGTCCGCGACATCGAACTGGACACCGTCTTCATCGGCTCGTGCACCAACGGTCGGCTCGAGGACCTGCGTGCCGTGGCGGAGATCGTGCAGGGCCGCAAGGTCAAGGCGGGGCTGCGGGCGATGGTCGTGCCCGGCTCCGGCCTGGTGAAGGCGGCCGCCGAGGCCGAGGGCGTCGCCGACGTGCTGATCGAGGCCGGCTTCGACTGGCGGGCCCCCGGCTGCTCGATGTGCCTCGGCATGAACCCCGACCAGCTCGCGCCCGGCGAACGCGCCGCCTCCACGTCCAACCGCAACTTCGAGGGGCGCCAGGGCTTCAAGGGGCGCACCCACCTCGTCTCACCCGCGATGGCGGCCGCCGCGGCACTCACCGGCCGACTCGTCGACGTGCGCGAGTTCGCCGACCGCGACCGGCAGCCCGCCGCGCAGGAGGTCGACGCCTGATGGAACCCGTCACCGTGGTCCGGGGCACCGCCTGCCCCATCGACGCCAACGACGTCGACACCGACCAGATCATCCCGAAGCAGTTCCTGAAGCGGATCGAGCGCACCGGCTTCGGGCCGTTCGCCTTCTCCGAGTGGCGCTACCGGGACGACGGGTCACCGCACCCGGACTTCGCGATGAACAAGCCCGAGCACCAGGGCGCCAGCGTCCTGGTGGCCGGCCGCAACTTCGGGTGCGGGTCGTCGCGCGAACACGCGCCCTGGGCACTGGAGGACGCCGGCTTCCGCGCCATCATCGCGCCCAGCTTCGCGGACATCTTCCGCACGAACTGCGGCAAGATCGGCGTCCTCGCCGTCCAGTTGGGCGAGCCCGTCGTCCGCCAGATCTTCGACCTCGTGGCCGCCGACCCGTCGGTCGAACTGACCGTCGACCTCCGACGGCAGCAGGTCAGCGTGCCCGCCGTCGGCCAGCTCGCCGGCGTCGACGCGCACTTCGACATCGATCCCCACACCCGGCACTGCCTGCTGGAGGGCCTCGACGACATCGGCCTGACCCTGCAGGACGACGACGCCATCACCGCGTACGAGCGCACCCGCCCCGGCTGGAAGCCGCTGGTGCCGACGCCCTGACCAAGCCGCGGGCGTGGCTCGACCGCGCCCCGCCGTAGCCCACGGCCCGCCGCACGCGCCCCTGGAGGTCGCGGCGGCGGGCCGATGCGTGTGTCACGGGCCGGCTCGGGTGAGCCCCCGTCGCGCGGCCCGATGGCCAACGCGGGACGTCCGTCCCTACGCCGATGGCCGAGGTCAGGTGAGGGTCTTCGGATACGAGGGGCGCGTCGCCGGGGACAACCGCCGACGGACCCTCGCCGACCGGACGCGGGGGGCGTGCCATGGGGCGGGATCGGAGCGGTAGCACGGCGGCGGTGTGGCACCTGCGGCGAGCTGGTGCCGGGGCACTCGCACTGGCAGTCGTGGCCTCGATGTTGGTGGTGCACGCGGGCGTCGCCGTCGCCCAGGAACCGCTCGTGGCACGGGAGGTCCGCACCGTGCACACCGGGCCGTTCGGGGTCGCGCGACCCGGCGGTGTGGCCTGGGCGCCCGACGCCGGTCTCGTGGTGGCGGAGGCGGACGCCGGCGTCACCTCGTTGGTGCGGCTCGGCACGGGCGAGCGGCTGCTGGGCACGCTCGACGTGGCCGGCACGGCCGGGATCGAGGTCGCCACCCTCACCACCGGGGCCGAGGGTGACCTCGTCGCCCTCGCCGGCGGTGGCCTGGTCGAGGTGGCGGCCGACGACCTCGACCGGCGGCGGTCGACGGCCGCGCGCAGCCGCCTGGCGACCGACGTGGCGACGCCGGCCGGGGCGACCCTCGACGACGACGGCAGGCTCGTGGTGCTCGACGCGGCCACGGCCGAGCTCGTGCCGGTGGACGCCGACCGCGGGCGCGTGCCGCTCGACGTCGACGGCGACCTACGCGGCCTGGCCCACCACCCCGGCCACGACCTGCTGTACGTCCTCGACGCGGCGTCACAGACCCTGCACGGTGTCGACGGCGCCGGGCGCACGCAGCGCTCCTACGACCTCGGCGACGTCGGCCTCCGCGACCCGCAGGCGATGGTGTTCGCCCCGAGCTCCGACACCACCGACGCCCCCGACACGCTGAACCTGTTCGTCGCCGACGCGGGAGACGCGGACCTGTTCGGCGGCGTCGTCGAGGTGACACTCGAACAGGTGGCCGCCGCCGACGTCCCGCTGGTGACGGCCCGCCTGGTGCAGACCATCGACACCTCGCAGTGGGTACCGGCGAGCCCCGACCCCTCGGGCGTCACCTACCTGCCCGCGCGCGACCTCCTCACGGTCGTGGACTCCGAGGTCAACGAGGTCACCGGCGCCGGTTACCACGGTGTGAACGTGTGGGAGGTCACCCGCCGCGGCCAGGTCGTGCGCGGCTGGAACACGCTGGCGTTCACCAACGAGCCCACCGGCGTCAGCCACGACCCGGCGACCAACACGCTGTTCATCTCGACCGATGCCGGCACCAACGGGGTCCACGTCGTCCGGGCCGGCCCGGACGGGCAGTTCGGGACCGCCGACGACACACGCGGCTTCCTCAACACGGCCGTGCTCGGGCTGACCGACACCGAGGACCCGGAGTTCGACCCCGCCACCGGCCACCTGTTCTTCCTCGACGGCATCAGCACGCAGGTCTACCGCGTCGATCCGGTCAACGGCGTCTTCGGCGACGCCGACGACGTGGTCACGTCCTTCGACGTCGGGCGCTACGGCGCGACCGACGTCGAGGGGCTGGCGGCCGACCAGGAGCGAGGGACGCTGCTCGTCGGTGACCGACGTACGCGGCGCATCTACGAGGTCGAGAAGACCGGCGAACTGGTCCGCATCATCGACGCGCGGGTCGACGGGATGACCTTCCTGTCGGGCATGTCGATGGCGCCGGCGAGCAACGACGCGGGTCACGACAACATCTGGATCGTCGACCGGGCCGTCGACAACGGGGCCGACCCGAACGAGAACGACGGCAAGCTGTTCGAACTGACGCTGCAGGCGTCCGGGAACAGCCCGCCGGTGATCACGGCGATCACCATCGCCCCCGCGAATCCCCGCACCGACGACACGCTCACCGTCACGGCACAGGCCAGCGACCCCGACGGCGATCAGGTCCAACTGCGCTACCAGTGGCGCAAGAACGGCGTCGACCTGCCGGGCCGCACCGGTAGGACCCTGGACCTGTCGGGTCCCGGCAACGGCGACCGCGGAGACGAGATCACCGTTCGGGTCACGGCTTCCGACGGCCAACTCGAGGACGTGCGGACCTCGACCCCGGTGCGGGTTCGCAACTCCGCGCCCGCCTTCGACCGGGCGCTCCCGGACCGGACCGATCCCGAGGGCGCCACGGTCGAGTTCGTCGCCGCGGCCAGCGACGCCGACGACGACGTCCTCCGCTTCGAGGCCACGGGCCTGCCGCCAGGCATCTCGATCGACGCCGAGACCGGCCGGATCGCCGGCACCATCACCGCCGGTGCCGCCGCCGGGGGTCCCTACGCGGTCACGGTGACCGTCTCCGACGACGCGCCGACGCCGACCGATCCGCCGCCGCCCATCACCCGGGTCCAGCAGACGGCGACCGATGCCAGCGGCGTCGACGAGGTGACGTTGACCCTCGACCAGCCGCCGACGCCGGGCAACCTGCTGGTCGCGGTCGGCCATTATGCGGCGAATCGGGTTCCCACGCTCCCGGCCGGCTGGAGCCTGGCGCTCGAGACCAACACCAGCGGTGGCGAGGCGGTGGTCTTCTACCGCGTCGCGGACGAGGGCGATCCGTCCACGGTGACGCTGCAGAAGAGCGGCGAGCCCGTCTTCATGAGCCTGGCCGTGCTCGAGTACGCGGGCATGCACGACGTGCAGACCGACGTGCTCGACCGCACGGTCTTCGCGACCGGATCGGGCGTGGAACAGCTCTCGACCGGCACGACGCCGCCGACGGGCCACCCCGACGACCTGCTGGTGGCCGCCGTCGGACTCAACGGCACCCGCGACTTCGCCGGTGCCTGGACCAACGGGTTCGCGCAGCGGGTCGACGGGCGACGTCTCACCGTGGCCGACCGCATCGTCAGTGCACGCGGCGAGTACGAGACCACCGAGTCGTGGACGAACGCCGTCAACAGCGCGGTCGCCTCGCTGGTCGCCTTCAAGGGTGCCGCCGGCATCGACGCGCCCGGGCCCGCGCCGGACCCGGGTACCGCGACGACGAGCTTCACGTGGACCGTGACGCCCTCGACGCCGGCCGCACCGGTGGTTGACGCGGTCACGGTGTCGCCCTCGCAGCCCCGGACCGACGAGGTGCTGGAGGCGTCGGCGACCGTGACCGGTGACGGTCCGGTCACGGTCACCTACCAGTGGCTCCGCAACGACACGCCCATCCCCGGAGCGACGTCGCGCACGCTCGACCTCGCCGAACCCGGCCACGGCGACAAGGGCGACCGGGTGGCCGTGCAGGTGGTGGCCCACGGCACCGGCGGCGCCAGCCAGCCCGTCGTCTCCGCGGCGGTGACGGTGGTGAACTCACCGCCGGCCTTCGCGGCGGAGGTGCCCGACCGCACCGACGCCGAGGGTGCGAGCGTCACGTTCGCGGCCACGGCGACCGACGCCGACGGTGACACCCTGACGTACACGGCGACGGGGCTGCCACCCGGCACGTCGATCGAGCCGGCGACCGGCACGATCAGCGGGACGATCGCAGCCGCGACTGCCGGCCCCTACGCCGTCACCATCGCGGTGACCGACGGCGAGGCAGCGCCGGTCGAGACGTCCTTCACCTGGACGGTGACCGCGCCGGGCGACCCGACCGACCCGACCGACCCGACCGACCCCACCGACCCCACCGACCCCATTGACCCGACCGACCCGACCGACCCCACCGATCCGACCGATCCCGGTGGGCCTGGCGGACCACGACCGGTGGACGCCGCCTGCCCGCCGGGGCGGGTGCCGCCTGCCGGCTTCCCCGACGTGTCGGCGGGTGAGCACCGCGCCGCCATCGACTGCGTCGCCTGGCACAAGTTGTTCCTCGGCTATCCGGACGGCACGTTCCGGCCCGGCCGCGACATCACCCGGGCCCAGTTCGCCTCGGCCATCGAACGCCTCGTGCGCGCCAGCGGCACCGACCTGCCGGCGCCCCGTGACACCTTCCGCGACGTCCCGCGGGGCGACGTCCATGCCGAGGCGATCGGGCGGCTGACCGCCGCCGGGATCATCCGGGGCTACGACGAGCGCACGTTCCGCCCGACCGCCGCCATCGACCGCGCGCAGGCCGCGACCCTGATGGTGCGCATGCACGAGTACGTGGCGGGGGCGCCGTTGCCGGCGGGTCCCGACGCCTTCACCGACGACGACGGCAACGCCCACGAGGCCAACATCAACAAGGCGGCGCACGCGGGATGGATCCTCGGTCGTGGCCCCGGTCGCTTCGCCCCCAAGGCCGACATCACGCGGGCGCAGATGGCCTCGGTGATCGCCCGTCTCGCCGGGACCTGGGTGGTGGAGGGTCGCCTGGACCTGCCGTCGGACTGACCATGGTGGCCGGCCGCCCGACACCACAGGCGGCCGGCCGTCAGCCCTCGTCCCACGCGCCAGGCGGCAGCGGGTCGGGCACCACGACGGTGGTGAGGGTGCGGCGCCGCCGCCCGGGACCAGGGCCCCGCTCGGCGGCGCGGCGCAGCACCGCCCGCAGGTCGGCGACGAAGGCGGCGAACTCCTCGTCGTCGGCCCACATCGGGACCTGCCGGTAGCCGAAGCCGTCACCGGCCGGATCCGCCACCGGGTCGTCGAGGTACCGCGTTGCCGACTGCAGGAGTCCCGTCGTGAAGGCCGCCAGCGCCTCCACGTGCTGGTGCGGCGACAGCCCGGCCACGTCGTCGGGATCCAGCGAGGCCGCGTCCAGCGCCACGCGGTAGGTGCGCTCGACCGTGCCGCGTACCGGCCGCTCGGCGACGACCTCCAACACGCCGCCGTCGACCAGGCGGCGCACGTGGCGGTACAGGCTGGCGGTCGGCACGTCGGGCAGCGCCGCGGCGAGTTCACCGGTGGTGAGTTCGCATCCCACCGCGGCCTGCACGACCCGGATGCGGACCGGGTGCAGCAGCAGGTCCGTGCGCGCGCCGCCCATGTCGAGCCTCTCGCCTCGTCGTGACGGGAGCCTAGCGTAATGTTCTCATTGTTGAGAACGTTGCACTGGCACGGTGCATCGCGCTCGACCCCGACCGCGGGGGAGTGGCCCCCGCGCCGATCCGAGAAGACACCAGCCATGGGATCGCGTGAGCTGACCTTGACCACCGCCGACGGCCTCGCCCTCGCCGGCACCCTCACGGTGCCCGACGGTCCCGGCCCCCACCCCGCCGCCGTGCTGCTCGTCGGCTCCGGTCCGGTGGACCGTGACAGCGACCACCGCCGCATCCCGCTGGGCGTCACCCGGGACCTGGCCGAGGCGCTGGCCGCCGCGGGCATCGCGTCGCTGCGCTACGACAAGCGCGGCGTCGGTGCCAGCCAGGGCGAGTTCCTGGCCGCATCCTTCGAGGAGTGCCGCGACGACGGCCGGGCCGCGCTCGCGGCGCTGCGTGCGCGGCCGGAGGTCGACGCGGCGCGGGTGCTCGTGATCGGCCACAGTGAGGGCGCGGTCCACGCCGCGGCCATCGCCGCCGACGAGTCCGACCTGGCGGGTGTCGTGCTGCTCGCGGGCATGGCGGGCTCCGGCGAGGCGACCCTGCGGTGGCAGGCACGCGCGATCATGCCGACGCTGCCGGCCGCCGTACGCGGCCTGCTGCGCCTGTTGCGGCAGGATCCCACGAAGGCGCAGGACAAGCTCTTCGCACGGCTGCGCGCCTCGGACGCACGCGTCATCCGGGTGCAGGGCCGGCGCCTCAATGCCGCCTGGATGCGGGGGTTCCTCGACCACGACGCGGCGGCCGACCTGCCGCGGATCACGGCGCCGGTCCTGGCCATCACCGGTGACAAGGACCTGCAGGCCGACCCGGCCGACCTCCAGCGCATGGAGACGCTCGTCCGGGCGCCGCTGGACACGCGGCTCGTCCCCGATCTGAACCACGTGCTGCGCCACACCCCGGGCACGGGCGCGATCGGTGCCTACAAGAAGCAGATCCGTACGCAGCCGCTGGACCCGCGCGTCACGGAGGCGCTGATCGGTTGGGCCACCGCACGGGTGGGTGCCCGCGTCTGACCGACGTCAGGAGGCGGCCGCCACCAGGGCGACGAGGTTGTCCGCCGACTTCGCGAACTGTCGGCGCACCGTCACCTTCGCGACCCGACGACCGACGGGAAAGCGCTCCAGTGCCGCCTCGATGCTGGCGACGACGTGCGTCGTCGCCGGCGTCAGGGCGGCCAGCTCGACCCGCAGCCGGGTCGGGAACGGCTGCTCCGCGCGCCAGCCGTAGGCGTGCGGCGGCTCCCACAGATCGACCGTCTGCTCCACGTCCATGGTGAAGCCGAGCACGGACCCGGTCACGACCAGCAGACGGCCGACCCCGGGCTCGCCGTGGGCGCTGGCCGCCGACACGAACGGGACCCAGGCGGGGGCGTGCTCCGCCGCCGTCAGGACGTCCCAGCAGGTCTCGATGGGGGCTTCCGCCCGCCGCCGTTCCTCGAACCGGTCCACGCCACCCTCCTCCTCGATCGTGCCGCCTCCGCGCCGTCGCGAGGTTGCCGGCGCCGGCGGGCTCAGCTCAGGCCTCGACGGCGAGATCCTCGACGAACTCGCCGCCGACCGACACCAGCGCGTCCGGGGCCACCAGCAGCTTCAGCGACCGACTGCCACCGCCGACGATCACCCGGTCCAGTTCGCGGATGCGGGCGTCGAGGTACAGCGGCACGTCGCCCGGCAGGGCGAACGGGGTGACGCCGCCGATCTCCATGCCGGTGACCGCGCGGGTGAGGTCGGCCGGTGCGAAGGACAGCTTGCGCACCCCGAGCAGCTTGCGGACCCGCTTGTTGACGTCGAGTCGCGTCGTCGCGAGCACCAGGCACGCGGCCAGCACCGGCGGGTCGTCACGGGACGCGACGAGGATGCAGTTGCCGGACGCCGCGGGGTCGTAGCCGTAGTGGGCGCAGAAGTCGGCGGTGTCGGCGAGTGCCGGGTCGATCTCGATCGCGTCGTAGGCAGCGCCCGTCGCCTCCACGGCGCGCAGCACCTGCGCCTCGACCACACGGGACGCATCCATGTCAGCCACTCCTCGTCACCACCAGTGCGGGTATCTCGAGTTCATCGGGGGTGAGGGCGCCGTGGTGTCCGGCCAGGTGCCCGCCCCGTGGGTCGTGCATCGCGTGGACGAAGCCCACCGTGCCGTCCGCCACGACGACGACGTCACCGATCGACCGGCGCACCCGGGGCGTCACCGTCGGGCCGTACCAGCCGGCGTCGATCGCCACGTCGCGCTCCACCACGTGGCCGCGGGCACCGACCCGTTCGCGCCAGGCGGCCGCGACGTCCTCCGCGGCCCCCTCGACGGTGTGCAGGTACCGGGCGCGCGGTTCGCCCGTCAGCAGCCGGACGCCGTCGCACAGCGCCGGGTCGTCGGCGATCTCGAGGAGTTCGGCCTCCGATGTCGCGACCATGCCGTGGTCGGCCGTGACCACGAGCGCGACGTCGCCGGGCAGGTCGGCGGCCACACGCTGCAGCGTGCCGTCCAGCGCCGCGAGCGCCGCACACCAGGCGTCGGAGCCGGGCCCGGCGACGTGTCCGGCCCGGTCGATCTCCGCGTGGTGGGCGTAGACCAGCACGGGAGCAGCCGTCGTTCCGACCACCGCCTGCAGGGCCGTCGCCAGGGTGGCGTCGAGTCCGACGGCCGTCTCCGTCCGCCCGCCCCGCAACGCTGCCCGGGTGAGGCCCGAGCCGACGAAGTCGGGTTGCAGCACCGTGACGGTCTGCAGGCCGCCCGCCCGCGCCGTGGCGAAGACGGTCGGCAGCGGCTGGAGCGCCTCGGGTACCACCTCGGCACGGGCGTCGTCGACGGGGCGGTCCCGGTCCCAGCTCCAGGTCAGCGTCACCAACCGCCGGTCGTGGTCGGGCGGGCGCATGGCGAAACCGACGATCCCGTGTTCGCCGGGCGGACGGCCGGTGCCGAGCGAGGACAGGCTCGTCGCGGTCGTCGACGGGAACGGGGCGTCGAGCGTCGCGCCCGGGACCGCGGCGAGGAAGGGTGCGAGATTCGCGTAGGCGTCCAGTTGCCGCCGGCCGAGGCCGTCGGCCACCAGCACGACCACGCCGCGGATCCCGGCCGGCCAGGGCAGGAGCGCGTCGGCCCCACCGCCGAGCACCGTGGCGGCGGCGGGGAGCAGTTCGGCCAGGCTCGCCGTGCCGTAGCGCGGCGCACGAGGCAGCGCGGGCGCCGTCACGCCAGGCGGTCGCGCAGGGCCGCGACCCGGTCGAGCTCGGGCAGGACCTCGTCGCGACCGGCCGACGGCAGCCACAGGCTGACCGCGTCGACGCCCAGTTCGGCCAGACGCGACAGCGTGTCCGGGTCGGGACGCGTGCCGTAGACGTGCACGTGCGGTCGTCCGGTCCGGCCCGCCCCTTGCCAGGCCTCGAGGAGCCGCGGCAGGCCGTCGCGGGTCGCCCGCAGTCCCTGCGGCATCCAGCCGTCGCCGACGCTCACCAGGTCCGTCAGCGTCCGGGGTCCCAGCGCGGCGCCCAGCAGCACCGGCGGATGCGGCCGCTGGACGGGCTTCGGCCAGGCCCGCGACGGCGCCAGGCGCGCCGTCGGGGTGCTCACCTCGGCGGTCTCGTCGCGCCACAGCGTCCGCATGAGCTGCAGCCGGTCGCGCACCACGTCACGTCGCTCCGCCCACGCCACGCCGTGGGCCTCGACCTCCGGGCGGTTCCAGCCGTAGCCGACGCCGAACACCACCCGCCCGTTCGACAGCGCGTCCAGGCTGGCGACGGCCTTCGCGGTCACGATCGGGTCGCGCTGCGCGACCAGGCAGATGCCCGTGCCCAGCCTGATGCGGTCGGTGACGGCGGCGGCGGCCGCCAGCGTCACGAAGGGATCCAGCGTGCGCTCGTACGGTTCCGGCAGCGGTCGGCCCGACGGGTGGGGGCTGTGGTCGGTGGGCATGTGGGTGTGCTCGGGCACGAACAGCGAATCGAGGCCCCGCTCCTCGACGGCCGTCGCGAGCTCGGCCGGCCCGATGGACCGGTCGGTCACGAAGATCGCGACGCCGAGGTGCACGTCAGTAGCCGAGGTCGACGAACACCGGGCCGAGCAGTTCCTGCCCGTCCCCGTAGCGCTGGACGTTCTCTCGGATCCGGTTGGCCAGCAGCTTGCGGCCCATCTCGGGGGTGTTGCCGACGTGCGGGGTGATGATCACGTTGTCGAGCGTCCACAGCGGGTGGTCGTCGGGCAGGGGCTCGGGATCGGTCACGTCCAGCGCGGCGCCCCCGATGCGCCCCTCGCGCAGGGCGGCGACGAGGTCGTCGGTCACGACGTGGCCGCCGCGGGCGACGTTGACGAGCCAGGCGTGCCCGGCCATCGCGTCCAGCGCCGCCGCGTCGATGACCCCACGGGTCTCCGGCGTCAGCGCGAGAGCCAGCACGACGAGGTCCCGTCCCGCCAGCGCCTCGTGGAGACGGTCCATGCCGACCACCTCGGCGACGCCGGGGATCGGGTCGGGACGGCGGCGCACCACGGTCAGGTGCGCACCGAACGGCCGGAGCAGCCGGACCAGCGAGGTGGTGATGGCGCCACCGCCGAGGATGGTGACGCGCCCGCCCAGCAGGTTGACGCCGTAGGGCTCGGACCAGGTCGTGGCGCGCGCGTAGCGGCCGACACCACGCATGCCGCCGAGTGCCAGGGCGAGGACGTGCTCGGCGACCGGCTCGGCGTAGACGCCCTTGCCGCAGGTCCAGGTGCGCCGGTCGTCCAGGACGTCGACGAACGGCTCGATGCCCGCCCACGGCAACTGCACCCAGCCGATGTCGGGATGCTCGTCGAGGACCTCGCGCAGCCGGTCGGCGCCGGCGGCGTCGACCCACATCAGCGCCTCGGCGTCGGCAACGTCGACGAGTTCGCCGCCGCCCTCCTCGACGGCGTCGGACAACGCCGGTGCGCGGTCCTCGGGCAACACGGCGATACGTGGACGTCCCACCGGCGAGCTCCTCTCCACCGTCCCGGCGGAGCACGACGCTAGCCGCGCTGCCGGCGCGCCGGCACGTGCGGCGCCCCGGCCGACGTCGATGACCGGCGCGGTACCGTCCCGGGACCTTCGTCCCCCCCACGTCGACAGGCGAGCGCGTGCAGGACGGTCCGATCGGGGTGTTCGACAGCGGCCTTGGCGGGCTGACGGTCCTCCAGGCCCTCGCGGACCTGCTGCCGCACGAGGACCTGGTGTACTTCGGCGACACGGCGCGCTACCCGTACGGGGACCGCTCGGCGGCCGAACTGCGCGCGTTCAGTGGGCAGATCGCCGACCTGCTGGTGGATGCGGGCGCGAAGATGCTGGTCGTCGCGTGCAACTCGGCCACGGCCGCCGCGCTGGACCTGCTGCGCGAGCGCCTGGACGTGCCCGTCGTCGGGGTGGTGGAGCCGGGCCTGCGCGCCGCAGCCAGCGCGTCCCGCAGCCGCCGGACGGTCGTCATCGGGACCCGCATGACGGCAGCGAGCCGGGTCTACGAGCGCACGGCCGCCCGGCTCGACCTCCACCTCGACGTCGAAGTGCTCGCGTGCCCGGGCTTCGTCGAGCTCGTCGAGGAGGGCCGCACCGACACCCCCGAGGCGGTCCAGGTCGTGCGCGACCGCCTCGCGCCGCTGCTGACCGCCCGGACCGACACGCTGGTGCTCGGCTGCACGCACTACCCGTTGCTGTCACGGGCGATCGGGGAGGTCGTCGGCCGGCACGTGACGTTGGTGTCCAGCGCCGACGAGACCGCCTTCGAGGTCCGTGACCTGCTCGAGCGGATGGGCTGGCTCACGCGTCGGATTCGGCCGGGGGAGCGCGTCTTCCTGACCTCCGGGATGCCGGACCGGTTCGCGGAGCTCGGGGAGCGCTTCCTCGGCTTCGCGCTCGGGGACGTCCGCGGCCACGCCTGGGACGGGGCGACCGTCGACGACCGGGACGCGCTGACCGCGTGAGGCTCACCGCACGGCCGGTGCCTCGTAGGCGCGTGCCAGCAGCCGATCGCGCAGGGCGTCGCGCGACGCGGCGGCGGCCGCGGTGCGGGCCATCGCCAGCGCCCCGTCGCGTACGGCCTGGTCGGCGGACGGCGTGACGCAGGCGGCGGTGAACTCCGGCTGGTGGTTGACGGCCCCGCGGGCGTCGATGGCCAGCATCGGATGGATCGCCGGCATCGCCAGCGACACGTTGGCCATGTCGGTCGAGCCGGCCAGCGCCGTGTCCTCGCCGGCCGCGGGGAAGCGGCGCCCGATCGCCGCCGCCTCCTCGACGTAGAGCTGGCACAGCGCCTCGTCGGGGAGGAACTCCGAGTACGCCGGGCCCGGCTCGTCGAAGCTGACGGTGGCGCCGGTGGCCAGCGCGCCGGCCTCGAAGCACCGCTGCACCCGCGGGTACAGGTCGGCCAGTTCCGTGAGCGTGCGGGACCGGACGTACCAGGTGCCGGCCGTGCGCTCCGGGACGATGTTGGGGGCATCACCGCCGTCGGTCACGATGCCGTGGATCCGGTCGGTCGGGCGGATGTGCTGCCGCAGCAGCCCGACGGCGACCTGGGCGACCGTCAGCGCGTCGGCCGCGTTCACGCCCAGCTGTGGGTAGGCGGAGGCGTGCGCCGAGCGGCCGCGGTAGCGGACCTCGAAGTGCTGCACCGCCAGGCACGTCATCTGCGCGGCCTCGTACGGGGCCGGGTGCACCATCATCGCGGCGTGCAGGCCGTCGAACGCGCCGCCCTCCATCATCAGGATCTTGCCGCCGCCGCCCTCCTCGGCCGGCGTCCCCAGCACGACCACCTCGATACCGAGGTCGTCGGCCACCTCGGCCAGGGCGAGGGCGGCCCCGACCGCCGAGGCCGCGATGATGTTGTGGCCGCAGGCGTGCCCGATCCCGGGCAGGGCGTCGTACTCCGCGCAGACGCCGATCCGCAGCGGTCCGCTGCCGGCGCGGGCGACGACGGCCGTGTCCAGCCCCGCGACCCCGTGCTGGACGTCGAAACCGCCGGTGGCCAGCGCCTCGGCAACCCGACGCGACGAGCGGTGCTCCTCGAAGCCGACCTCGGCGTCACCGTGGACGGCGTGCGAGAGCGCGACGAGTGTGTCGCGGCGGTCGTCGATCGTCGTGCCGAGATGGTCGCGGAGGTCCACGGCGTGCTCCAGGTCTGCGGGCTCACGGATCGGGGACGCCGGAGCGACGTCCGGCGCGGACGCCACGGACGCGCCGGTCCGTGGCGGTACGGTCGCCGAACCTAGGGCACCGATCCGGAGGTCGCCCCGACCATGCGCCCACCTCGCCGCGCGTTCGTGGCGTCCGCGGTCTGCGTCGTGGTGCTGGCCGGCTGCGGTGACGGCGGGGCGGCGGACGGCGACGACGGTGCGGTCACCGGTGCGCCCGACGCGGAGGACCGGGACGCCGGCACCGCGGAACCGGATGACGCGCCGGAACCGGGTGGCGACGCGGATCCGGAGGGCGCGCCGGAACCGGATGGCGCCGCCGAACCCGACGACCCGGCACGCTCCGACGGCGACGAGGCGACGACGCTGTTGTCGGTGTCCGGTCGGTCGCTGGACGGTGGCGAGGTGGACCTGGCGACGCTGCGCGGCGAGGACGCCGTGCTGTGGATGTGGACGCCGTGGTGACTGCAGTGCAACCGGGAGGCCCCCGCGGTCGCGGAGGCGCTGGACACCTTCGGCGAGGCCATCCGCTTCGTCGGCGTCGCCGCGCAGGACGGCGACGACGCCATGCGTGACTTCCGCGACCGTCACGGCCTGGGTGACATGACCACGGTCGTGGACGACGACGGCTCGCTGTGGGCGCACCTCGGTGTCCGGGTGCAGCCGGCCTGGGTGTTCGTCGACGCCGACGGCGAGGTGGAACGCGTCCTCGGCGAGCTGTCGCGCGACCAGCTGTTCGCCCGGCTGGCGGCGCTGGCCGACGGCGGCGACCCGACCGGAGGCGCCGGATGATCCGCGCGGTGGCCTTCGACCTCATGGACACCGTTGTTCGCGACCCCTACCGCGAGGCGCTGCGGGCCGCGACGGGGCTGCCGCTCGACGAGCTGTTCCGTCGCCGCCCGCCGCAGGCGTACCCGGCCCTGGAACGCGACGAGCTGGCCGAGGCCGACTACTGGGCGGCGTTCACCGAGCACGGCATCGACGTCGACCCGGACGCGTTCCACCGCACACGGCTGTCCGGAACCACGTGGCTGGAGGGCATGGCCGAGCTGCTGGACGAACTGGGCGGCACGGTGCTGCGGGCGACCGCCAGCAACTACCCGCGCTGGATCGACGACCTGGCCGACACGCTGCTCGCCGGCCGCTTCGACCGCGTGCTCGCCTCCTGCCACCTCGGCGCCCGGAAGCCGGACGCCCGCTTCTTCCATGGCCTGCTGGACGAGCTCGGGTACGCGGCCGCCGAGGTGCTGTTCGTGGACGACCGCGAGGAGAACGTCACCGGCGCCCGCGAGGTCGGCATCGCCGCCCACCGCTACCGCGACGTGACGGGGGTGCGCCGGTTCCTCGCTGACCACGGGGTGCTGCCGGCCCGGACGGCCGACCGCGGCGCCGGCTAGT